>JBDLSS010000333.1:0-7430 GCA_039799345.1 Pseudomonadota bacterium | reverse complement strand
AACAAGTTATTTAATTAGGGGTTACGCAGTTGAATAGATAACTGTTTGATTTTATTGGAAACACGATTGTGCAGCGTACAATACTAACTCATTGTAAATAAAAGAATTAGTGTTTCAACTGCGTAATTCCTATTAATGTTTAATATTTTAAGTCCCCTTTAAGGGATTTAGGGGCTGGTTTTAAGGTTTAGCCCTCTTTAGGGGTGGGGCGCAGTTAAAACTTAATTGATGACACGCCCTAATCCTTAAGCATACGGGACTTAAGACTTGCTAGGTTTTTAAAACCTAGCAGGTCTCATGCGTAATTTAAGCCTAAGTAATGCACCTTTGGAAACTGTGGAGAACAGAATGAAAAATATCTGTCAATGAACAAAGGAGAACTGTAGCATGATAGAATCAAAATGATTTAAAGAACAATATCGTAAGACACAAGAAGCATCGAATCTAGTCAGACAATTAAGTTGTTAATGCTATTCATAGTGCAAAAAATCGTAAACAAGTTTACCACTCCGACTTAATACTTGATGACATTGGTCGTTAAAGGCTTCAGTATAAGATTGTTAAATTTTTTAGCCTCTTTTCGCAAAGGAAAACTGTTCCTTTTTAATCACAGGAAATCCGTATGGGCTTGTTTCAAAAAATATGGGCGTTGTTGACCCGCAAAAAATATAATCCCGTCGATTTGTCCAAACAGAAAGGGGATGCGTTTGAAAATTATGTGGTTCAGAAATTTGACCGCGCTTATTTCGCACTGAAAGATATGCGTAGTGATAAAGGTGTGAAAGGGTTTTATCCTGAATCCAATACCTATCCCGATTTGACTTTAGAATATAAGCCCGCAAGACAGCGGTTTGCGGTGGAATGCAAGTGGCGGCAACATTGGCAAACCCGCAGCAATGGCAGTGCGTTTATTAATTGGGCGGGCGGCACGACCAAAGAGAAAGGTCTGCAAAAAATTCAAAATTACGCCAACTATGCCGACACGCAAAAGATGCCTGTATTTGTGGTGATTGGTATCGGGGGCACGGCTGAACGTCCTAAAGATTTATATGTTGTGCCCTTGAATGCCTTGAAAAGCCCGTTTGTAGACCGTCCGTATTTAACCCAATTTCAGCGGCGCGATTTGAGTCGTAATTTTTTCTTTGATGCTAAGAAATTGAGTTTGACGCTCTAAAATTGACTGCGTCCCCAACCCCCTGAAGGGGGCTAAAAACTAAACAATTATTTTTATTAATCTTTAAAGTCCCCTTTAGGGGATTTAGGGGCGCAGTAATAATTATTCCAAACGGCGCACCGCGTCGTCACAAATTTAAAATAACACTTTGAAGGAGAAGCGAAATATGGTAAAGAATGCTTTTTATGCCCAATCGGGTGGCGTGACTTCCGTGATTAATGCGACGGCGTGTGGATTGTTAGAAACGGCACGGCAACATCCTGATAAAATTGGAAAAGTCTACGCAGGGCGCAACGGCATCATTGGCGCATTAACCGAAGATTTAATCGACACCAGCCTAGAATCTGCTGCCAACATTGCCGCCTTACGTCACACCCCCTCAGGCGCATTCGGTTCTTGCCGCTTCAAATTGAAAGATTTAGAAAAAAGCCGCGCCGAATATGAACGTTTAATTGAAGTCTTCAAAGCGCATAATATTGGCTATTTCTTTTATAACGGTGGCGGCGACTCTCAAGACACTTCTTTGAAAGTTTCCCAAATTGGGGAAAAATTAGGCTATCCCATCACCTGCATCGGGATTCCCAAAACCGTAGATAACGATTTACCGATTACGGACACCTGCCCCGGCTTCGGTTCAGTGGCGAAATATGTCGCAGTGTCCATTCGTGAAGCCAGTTTCGACGTAATGTCGATGGCAAAAACTTCGACCAAAGTTTTCATTATGGAAGTGATGGGGCGGCACGCAGGCTGGATTGCAGCCGCAGGTGGTTTAGCGGCTGAAAAGCCTGAAGACGGCCCCCACATTATCCTGTTCCCAGAAATCGCGTTTGATGAAGCCGCTTTCCTCGCCAAAGTAGACGCAACGGTTAAACAATACGGCTATTGCACTATCGTGGTTTCAGAAGGCGTAAAAAATCCTGAAGGTGTATTTTTAGCTGAAGCAGGCAGCCGTGATGCTTTCGGACATGCGCAATTAGGTGGAGTCGCGCCCGTGGTTGCCCAATTGGTGAAAAGTCGTTTAGGCTATAAATATCACTGGGCAGTGGCTGATTATTTACAACGCGCCGCCCGTCATATCGCGTCAAAAACCGATGTAGAACAAGCCTATGCTTTGGGAAAAGCGGCGGTAGAATTTGCATTGGCAGGCAAAAATGCCGTGATGCCGACCGTGGTGCGTTTGTCAGATGTACCTTATAAATGGGAAATTGGCGCAGCGGCTTTGGCAGATGTCGCCAACGTCGAAAAGAAAATGCCTCGCGATTACATTACCGAAGATGGTTTCGGAATTACTGAAGCTTGCCGCCGTTATTTAAGCCCGTTAATTGTGGGTGAAGATTATCCTCCTTACAAAAACGGTCTGCCTCAATATGTAGTTTTAGATAACATTGCCGTGCCTAAGAAATTGAGCACGGAATTCACGGTAAAATAATGCAGCGATGGGGACAATATGTCCCCATTTTTTTACATAAGTTTTAGACAATCCGCTGCATTGCGCATTAAGATTCAAGTGTAAGTCCGTCACATCATGAAGGAGAAAAGTTTCAGCACGAGTTCAAGTCATCACAAAGTTTGTTCTAGCAAATTTCCCGCTTTAACGACATAAAAATTTTTACCAAAGGAAGAACGTAGCATGACTATAGCATTACTGTTGTTTGCGTTGTTGTGTGCAGTCGGAGCCATTGTTTACGGGGTGATTTCCATCAAGTGGATTTTGGCGCAACCCGAGGGGAATCCTCGGATGAAAGAAATCGCTCAGGCGATTCAAGAAGGCGCGAATGCGTATTTAAACCGTCAATACAGCACGATTGCGGTGGTGGGTGTGATTATCGCGATGATTATGGCATTTGCACTGACTGCAAAAGTCGCGATTGGTTTTGTGATTGGCGCAGTGCTGTCCGCAGCGGCGGGTTATATTGGGATGAATATTTCCGTGCGTGCCAATATTCGCACTGCACAAGCCGCGCATAATGGCTTAAATGCAGCCTTAGCCGTGGCATTTCGGGGCGGCGCAATCACAGGCATGTTAGTGGTGGGTTTAGGTTTACTCGGGGTGGCAGGTTATTATTTAACCCTGTATTTGATGGGAAATAGCATTGCAGATTCCTTAAGTGCTTTAGTGGGTTTAGCTTTTGGTAGCTCTTTGATTTCAATTTTCGCACGGTTGGGCGGCGGGATTTTCACCAAGGGCGCAGACGTAGGCGCGGATTTGGTCGGTAAAGTAGAAGCAGGCATTCCTGAAGATGACCCCCGCAACCCCGCAGTGATTGCAGATAACGTCGGTGATAACGTCGGCGACTGCGCAGGCATGGCAGCGGATTTGTTTGAAACTTACGCCGTGACCATTATCGCCACGATGTTAGTCGGCAGTTTATTATTTGCAGGCTCGCCAGAAATCGCGAGGAAAGCCGTATTATTGCCTTTAGTCTTAGGCGGTGTTTCAATTATTGCTTCTATTGTCGGCACGTATTTCGTGAAACACCGCGAAGGCGGCAAGATTATGAATGCCTTGTATCGCGGTTTAGGCGTAGCAGGCGGCATTGCTGCACTCGCATTTTTACCCGTGATTTATGGCTTAATGGGCGATGTGGGCACGGTCGGTTTAAGCGCAACAGGTTTATATATTTCTGCCTTGGTGGGTTTAGTGCTGACCGCTGCAATGGTGGTGATTACTGAATATTACACCGCCACTGAATACGCGCCCGTGCGCTCCATTGCGGAAGCTTCGACCAAAGGTCATGCCACCAATATGATTGCAGGCTTGGGGATTTCGATGAAAGCGACTGCCTTACCTGTGTTAGCGGTCTGCGCCAGTATTTGGGCAGCGCACGGCTTGGCGGGTTTATACGGCATCGCGATTGCAGCCACGGCAATGTTATCCATGACGGGCATTATTGTAGCACTCGATGCCTACGGCCCAATTACCGACAACGCAGGCGGCATTGCAGAAATGTCCAAACTGCCTGAAAGCATTCGTCAAATTACTGATCCTTTGGATGCGGTGGGCAATACGACGAAAGCAGTCACTAAAGGTTATGCAATTGGTTCTGCGGGCTTAGCCGCTTTGGTATTATTTGCTGACTACACCCACAAAGTGGGCGACAAGGTGCATGATGCAGCGGTATTGAAAGGCGGCATGAGCGAAGCACAGATTCATGATGCGGTGGTTGCCGCAACGAACTTCAATTTGTCCGATCCTTTGGTGATTATCGGCTTGTTCATTGGCGGGATGATTCCTTACTTATTTGGCGCAATGGCGATGGAAGCAGTGGGACGTGCCGCAGGCAGCGTGGTTGAAGAAGTGCGTCGCCAATTCAGAGAAATCAAGGGCATTATGGAAGGTAAAACCAAGCCTGATTATTCCAAGGCAGTGGATTTATTAACCAAATCAGCAATTAAAGAAATGTTGATTCCTTCTTTGCTGCCCGTGTTAGTGCCGATTATTGTCGGGGTGGTATTGGGGCCTAAAGCTTTGGGTGGTTTGTTATTGGGAACGATTATCACGGGTTTATTCGTGGCAATTTCCATGACTGCAGGCGGTGGTGCTTGGGATAATGCGAAGAAATATATTGAAGATGGTCATTACGGTGGCAAGGGTTCAGATGCGCATAAAGCCGCTGTCACGGGCGACACTGTCGGCGACCCTTACAAAGATACCGCAGGACCTGCAGTCAATCCTTTGATTAAAATCATCAATATCGTAGCTTTGTTAATCGTGCCGATACTGTAAATACGAAATCGTTGTAACCATCAATAAGGACTGTGCATTTTGCCAGTCCTTATTATTTTTTTGGGTGTATTATGTAAAAACCAGCTAATGCTTTAGTGGCTTTATTGAATAAGGCATGTTCATAGATTAGAATCCAAGATTTTACTAAAAGGCATTTAAATGAAAGCAGAACAAACAGATTTAGGTACATTATTGGGTGGCAGCAATCAACAATTTATTGTGCCCTTATTTCAGCGAACCTATAGTTGGAATAAAAAAGAATGGCAGGATTTATGGGATGATTTAAATGAGCTACTAGATGACGAAGGAAAGAGTAGACATTTTTTGGGTTCAATAGTCACAATTCCAACAAGTGCTCAACCTCATAAAATTAAACAGTATTTATTAATTGATGGTCAGCAACGCCTGACAACATTATTTATTTTGTTAGCATTGATTAGAAATAAAACTAAAGAGTCATCACTTGCAGAGGAAATTTATGATCAGCAACTGATCAATAAATATGCGACTACTAGATCCGCTAACTGTCACAGTGAAAAGTTTTATCGATTAAAACCTACACAAAAAGACTGTGCAGCATTTTGGGCACTTATGCCTAGCACACTTCCAGAAGAAGGCAGTACTTTTTCGGATGAATTTAAAGATAGCGCAATTATACATTGTTACCGCTTCTTTGAAAGAAAGCTGCATAAAGTTGATTTGGAACAGTTCTACAATGCAATTACCCAACAACTTGTTGTTGTAAGTATTACTTTAGATACTGATGAAAATCCCTATTTAGTTTTTGAAAGCCTCAACGCGCGTGGAAAACCGCTGACACAAGCAGATTTGGTGCGTAACTATTTTTTTATGAACATCACTGATAATCAACAAATTGAAGCATTTGAAGATTATTGGAAACCGATGCAAGATACCTTAGGTGATAGTCTCACTGAATATATCCGCCACTACCTGATAGCAGTTAGAGAAACCGATGTAAAAAGCCAAGAAGTTTACATGACGCTCAAAAAGCATATTGAAGATAATAAGCTGGGTACTATTCAAAGTTTAAAAGAGCTTGCATCATATGCAAAATACTATTGTAATATCTTAGCTCCACAACATGAATTATCCAGCATTATTCAAAAAGCGTTGGCTCGTCTCAAACGCCTTGAAGTCACGGTTTCATATCCCTTTATCATCAAGTGTTATGATGATTATGCGCATCAAAAACTGAACGAGAACAATTTTGCCAAAATTTTAGGGCTGATTGAGAACCTAGTCATTCGTCGCTCCATTTGTAACATGGCGAGACAGGGATTAAACAAAAAATTTCCTAACTTATATCGAGAAGCTAAACAGTCATCCCCAACAAATTTGGTAAATGGCGTTGCTAATATATTGCAATCAATGGGATATCCAAGTGATGATGATTTTAAAGAAGCACTGAAGATAGCTAATCTTTATAATCCGTCTGTGGGTCGTGAATTAGCAAGAGAAAAAACTAAACTTATCTTGGAATCTCTAGAGGACAGCTATGGGCATAAGGAAGTCGTAAATTTATCAGCGTTGACAATTGAGCATGTTATGCCCCAAAGCATTGAAAAGAATGCATGGTGGAAAGAACATATCGGGGAAGATTGGGAAAGTATACATACCTCATATTTGCATACATTAGGAAATCTGACCCTAACAGGCTATAACGCCGAAATGTCTAATAGCGAGTTTTCTAAGAAAAAACTTTGGTTAGAACAGAGTCATATAGAGTTAAATCGTTATTTTGATAGAATTTATGAATGGAAAGAAGTACAAATTGTGCAACGAACAGAATATTTGGTAGGACGGGCTCTTAAAGTTTGGTCGAATTTTGGCGACGGCACATTACCCTCACTGATTAAAAAGAATCATGGAGTTGCAGGTACAAAACCTTTTACATTAACTTTAAAAGGGAAAGAGCAACCTGTGGAGTTTTGGAAGGATGTACTCATTGCCACGTTAGAGTTCTTAATTACGGAAGATGTCAATTTTGAAGAGTTAGCGGAAGACTTTCCAGGTTTAATCGCTAAAAATGCTTTTAAGCGTCCGATCCCATTGTCTAATCAATACTATGTGAATCTACCTGCACAAGCGGAACGGGTATACCATTTGTGCCAACAACTCATGGAGTTTGCGGGCTACGCTTCGGAAGATTGGAACGTTGAGTACAAAAGCAATGCTAAAGTGGCGCAGACTTAAACTCCCTTTTATTTTTGGCGCAATTGGAATGAGAACAAGATTTACCTAGTTGTTAGTTTCAGCCCCTTACACAATTTGTATGAGGGGCTTTTTTTATGGCTGTGATACAGCATTTACAGCCGCATCCCGAAATAGGGATAATCAAAAGATATTTTTGACAGATTATGTCATAACCAGCTATGTTAAAGCTTATGGAATGAGTCTTTCAAACAGGGCTGCCGTTTTTCAAAATCGGGCAACGCTCGTTTCCCTGTCCCCATCCGAGGAAAATACATGCACATTGCAGAAGGTTTATTATCGTTGCCCTTGTTGGCG
>JBDLSS010000332.1:0-3010 GCA_039799345.1 Pseudomonadota bacterium | reverse complement strand
ATGAAGGGAATCAAATGCTTAAGGATGATAGTTGCTTAACTGTATATTATACATAATATTTATACTCTTTGATTAAGCCCTCCTCTTCAGGGGGGGGGGCGCAGTTAAAACTTAATTGATGACTCGCCCTAGTGTCCCAAATCCAGCAAGATTATTAAAATTATCCATAAAACTTTTTTTATAATCATAAAATATAGCCATTTTTGGAGTTAAAAATTAATTAATTATCAAAGAATTATCGAATAATTTCTCCTATTTTTAGAAGGTAGGGTTTAAAAGTAATACTCAGTTTTTCAGCAATTCTTAAATTAATAAATAATCTGCCTTGTCGATTTCGAACGATTGGAATATTGCTGGGTGCTCTGCCCCCTAGGATAGCAAGAGCCGCTTGTGCTGCCCAAAGCCCTTGTTCTTCAGGCACTAAGCTAATCCCCAGTAAACTCATCTGAGACATCCAAGGAATAGAAGACCCTGTGGGTACTTTGATATTATTTTCAACAAAGTTTTGAGCTTGCTGCATATTAAAATCTTTCACTCCTTTGGGATTTAGTAAAATTACCATATCTACTTCATTTTGTAGTCTTAGAAAATTATCTTTCCATTCTTCAAAAGTGTTGGGGAAATAACTTTTATCGATTGCTCTCCCCAAATATTCACCGTAATGTCCCACCCATTTACGTTCGGTGAAACCATCTAACGCCAGCGTACCCAGCCGCCGCCCTTTAGCATATTCTTGTAAATTTTTTACAATTTCATTAATTAATTCAATTTCTAACATGCCTGTCGCGTTTTTATAAGGCAAACCATAGATACTGGCATCCCAATTCACACCGCAAAACACAAAAGGAAGTGTACTGTCTTTGTAATAAGGCATTAGTACATATTTAACAGCATCGTCGTCACTGGTAATCACCACATCAGGCTTAAATTTAGTAATTTGTAGCTTTGCCATTTGAGCAGATGCAAGTTTTTCGGGTTCAGAAGCATGATTTTTAGTGTCTAAATAAAACGTATCACTCACAATATCCTTCGCATTTAACACATCACGAATGCTCTCGTTAATTTTATGTGTCCACGGGTATTGCTCATTGTAGGAATGTAAAATAAAAACACGTTTTTCTGCATAATCCTGCGCAAATACGTTTGAACTTAATAATAAGCACAAACCAAGTCCTAGAAATAGATAATTTGGTAATACCCACTGCATCATGGTAATTCCTCCAAAGGGGTGAAAAACAACTTATTAATTTTTATAGTTTTCGTAAAATACATAAGCAGTTGAATAATCACTAAACTCAAAATAAACCCGTTTTTCACCATTGTCCACAATTAAATTTTGATTTTCATCAATATAACCATATCCATAACGGTAAGGGCGCGGACTATTACCATCAGTGGCGGTTGCTGTACTCAATTTATCGATTTTAATAAAACGTTTAACGAGTTTATCGCCTGCGTAAATGTCCAGTACGCCATTCGTGCCCGTCCAATTTTGCAGCGTACGTCCAAACTTGTTTTGTGATTCTTGAGAACAGCCATTGATTAATAACATACTCAAAATAACCATATAATATTTCATGATTTTTTTCCTGATTAAATAACTTAGTCGCGCCCCAATTCCTAAAGAGAGGAAAAATTTTAACCGTTTATTGTCTGAATCAGAATTCACAGGATTATCCAAATTAATCAGGATTAAACACAAATACTGAGAATTAAGCTTTTTAATCCTGAAAATCCTTTAATCTTGTCAATCCTTAATTCTTTAGTACTACCAAAGATAGCTTTAAACTTCCTGAAAGGGCATTTAAAGATAAGAAAATATTGAGGCTGGGACTTTTTTTAAATCTTAAAACGTTTCACTTTCGCTCAGACGTTCCTGCTGCTGCAATGCCCACAAATGCGCGTAACTGCCTTGTAAAGCTAATAATTCTTGATGCGTGCCGCGTTCAATAATCTGCCCATGATCCATCACTAAAATCTGTTCTGCATCAATAATTGTGGATAAACGATGGGCAATCACCAAGGTTGTATGGTGTTCGGCAACGCTGGCAAGCGCGTTCTGGATTGCCTGTTCTGATTTGGAATCCAGCGAAGAAGTCGCCTCATCAAAAATCATAATTTTAGGATTTTTCAAAATTACTCGAGCAATCGCAACCCGTTGTTTTTCACCGCCAGAGAGTTTTAAACCCCGCTCACCCACCACCGTTTCATAGCCCTGTGGCAAAGAATTAATGAAGTCGTGTAAATTTGCCAGTTTCGCGGCACGATAAACTTCTTCAGGGCTGGCACTCGGGCGGGCATATAAAATATTAAAATATAAGCTGTCGTTAAACAAAACCGTATCTTGCGGCACAATTCCAATTGCAGCCCGCAAACTATCCTGCGTAACCTCGCGAATATCTTGCCCATTAATCTGAATACTGCCTGCTTGAATTTCATAAAACCGAAAAATCAAACGCACTAAAGTAGATTTGCCTGCCCCACTCGCGCCCACGATGGCGACTTTATGCCCTGCTGGTACGGTAAAATCAACTTGGTGCAAAATCGGACGTTCTTGATTGTAATAAAAACTGACATTTGAAAAGCGTACTTCGCCCGCGCCAACATCCAAATCTTTTGCATCAGTTTTATCTTGAATTTCAGGGATTTGAGTCAAGAGTTTAAACATCATATCCATATCCGCAAGTGCATATTTCACCGAGCGGTACACCATGCCTAAAAAATTCAGCGGAATGAACAATTGCAATAAAAAGGTGTTCACCAGCACCAAATCGCCCAAACTCATGCGCCCTTCGACCACGCCTTGACTGGCAAACACCATGATAATGCTGACCCCAATCGCAATAATTGCCGATTGTCCAAAATTCAAGGCAGACATCGAAGTTTGGCTTTTAGTCGCCGCGTCTTCCCACTGCTGCAAAGTCTCATTGTGACGACGCGCTTCTAGGCTTTCATTACCAAAATATTTAACGGTTTCGTAATTGATAAGGCTTTCAATCGCTTGATTATT
>JBDLSS010000331.1:0-3524 GCA_039799345.1 Pseudomonadota bacterium | reverse complement strand
GTGACATGTTACATTATGAAGTGACCAGCCGCTTGCCAATGTTTATCACAGGGACTGCAACTGAAGTACTTGAAAATGATAATATTCATGCCACATCACAGGATGATGTGGTGATGTTTTTACACATGGATTTTGCCTTGCGTTCTAAAGATATTAGCGGTTACGTGGCATTTATCCTAGAGATTCCTTCGATAGCGCAGTTTAAATTGCGTATTGATCAATATTTATCGGGACACACTTAAGTTCAATCACTTGATACACCCTCTACATGTCGCCCACTGACCTAACACAAGACACTGCACTCTACAAACTTGCCGCCGCCGTTTTGGAAGAGTGCAATCTTGGGATTATTGTGTTAGACGAAAATGCCGCTGTGATCATCTGGAATCACTGGATGAGTCAACATTCGCGCATTCCCGCTGAACGTGCCTTAAATCAAAAATTAGAAAGCCTATTTCCCGAGTTGGAAAACTCGCGTCTACTAAAAACCCTTGAAGCCGCCATATCGCGTGGTTTAGCCGCCGTACTATCGCAATCTTTACATAAAGCTCCGTTTCCATTGTATTCTCCTGAATTTAAAAAAATTCAAATGATGGAAAAAACCGAGCGTATGCAGCAAAATATCACTATCACACCGCTGTGTTTACCTAATTTGCCCCGTTATGGGTTGATACAAATCACCGATGTCAGCCAAGGCGTACGTCGTGAAACCTTGTTGCGTAGCAAAGCCGATGAAATGCACGTTTTAGCACAAGAATATCACGATAATGAGCTGTATTTAAAAGCAATTTTAGATAATGCGTTAGACGGAATTATCACCATCAATGAACAAGGAATCATTGAAACTTTCAACGGTGCGGCGGAAAAAATCTTTCACCAACATGCCCCCCAAATAATTGCGCAGGGAATTGACCAATTAATCATTGACCCAAAATTTCCACACGAAGTCTTTGAGTTACAATATTATTTACAAATCTATAAAACGTTTATCGGTTCAGTCCACGAGGTTTGGGGACGGCGCAGTGATGCTAAATTAATTCCATTAGAATTATCGCTCAGCGAAATGTGGATTAATGAACGCCGCCGCTTTATCGCGATTTTGCGCGACATTACCGACCGCAAACGCATTCAAGACGAATTACGCCGTGAAAAAGAACAGGTTCAAATCACCCTGCAATCTATTGGCGATGCAGTGATTACTGTTGATGCGATGGGAAAAATTCAATATCTCAATCCTGTCGCCGAACAATTGACAGGTTGGCGCACCCAAGATGCCGCTCGGCAAGATATGAGTCAAGTGCTGCGGCTACAATTACAATATCATCAAGAATTACTCAGTTATAACATGTATCAACGCTGTTTAGTGGAAGGACAAACCCTTGCATTGCCACATGGTGTACTGTTATTCAGCCGTCAAGAACAACAATTTTTTATTGAAGGCACGTTTGCGCCACTCAAAATTAATAATGAAATCACAGGTATTGTCATTGCCTTTCACGATGTGACCCAAGCTTTGAAAATGGCGCATGAAGTCAATTATCGCGCCACTCACGACGCGCTCACGGGTTTAATTAACCGTTTAGAATTTGAAAATCGTTTAGACAAAGCTATTCAAAAATTACAACACAAAGCGGAGGCAAAGTGCACCGTTTTTTATTTGGATTTAGATCAATTTAAAATTGTAAACGACACCTGTCGCCACATTGCAGGCGACCGCTTATTACAACAACTTTCTGCCTTGTTGCAAATTAAAATTCCTGAAAATCAAATACTTGCACGTTTAGGTGGCGATGAATTTGGGGTTTTGCTGGAAGATTGTGATATTCACAAGGCGTTAAAAGTTGCCGAAGCTTTGCGCAAAACCATTAGCGAGTTTCGTTTTGTTTGGGAAAATAAAATTTTTCCCTTGGGTGCGAGCATTGGCGTGGTCGAAATCGACCAGCATTTTGATAAATATGCGGCACTCAGTGCCGCAGACACCGCCTGTTTTGCCGCCAAAGAAGCAGGACGCAATTGCATCTTGGTGTATCATCCCGATGATGCCGAGTCAATTTTGCGCCGTCAGCAAATGACCATGACCACCCGCATCACCAACGCGCTAGAAAAAAATCTATTCTTTCTCGTCTATCAAGAAATTAAATCATTGATTGTTCAACCCTTTCATCATATTGAATTATTATTACGGATGAGTGATGAGGAAGGCGGCGTGATTCCGCCAATGTCGTTTATTCCTGCGGCGGAACGTTATAATTTAATGCCGCGTATTGATCAATGGGTGGTAGAAAATGCCTTACGTCATTATTCCTTACTGTTTCAGAAACAACAGAACTTATTGATACATATTAATTTATCCAGTGCTTCCTTGGGTAATGAATACTTTTTAGACTTTGTGCTGACACAATTATCACGTTATGCGGTGAATCCCTCACGGATTTGCTTTGAGTTGACCGAAACCACTGCCACCGTACATTATGGCAAGGCATTAAAATTCATTGAAAAACTGAAAACCTTGGGTTGCCGCTTTGCCATTGATGATTTTGGCAGCGGTTTGTCATCTTTCAAAAATATTAAAGGCTTACCAATTGATTATATTAAAATTGATGGCTCATTTGTGCGCGGTTTACTCGACGATAAAATTGATTATGCGATGGTCGAAACCATTAATCATATTGGAAAATTGATGGGGGTCGAAACCATTGCGGAAAGTGTGGAAAGCAGAGAAGTCCTTGAAAAATTGCGTGAGATTGGTGTCGATCATGTACAAGGGATTGGTATTTGCACACAAATTCCCTTGAGCGAATTTATTTATTCTCTCTAAATAATCCCTTATAATTTCTTATCCCCTTTGAATTTACTAAAAAATTAGTCGCTGTTTGCGTACGGCTTCCCTTTCTCCAATTCTCCAAAAAATATAGGATATTTCATGAGCGCGAAACTTTTAGATGGTAAAGCAATTGCCGCAAAGCTGCGTGATAAATTAAAAAGTAAAGTACAGAACCGCGTACAACAAGGTTTAAGCGTTCCTTGTTTAGCAGTGATTTTGGTGGGACAAGACCCTGCTTCTCATGTTTATGTCAAAAATAAGCGGGTTGCCTGTGCAAATACGGGAATTACTGCAAAAGATTATGATTTGCCGATTGAAACCAGCGAAGCTGAATTATTGGCGATTTTGGATAAACTTAATGCTGATGACAGCGTGCATGGAATTTTAGTGCAATTGCCTTTACCCCAACATATTGATAGTCAAAAAGTTTTAGAACGAATTTTACCCCAGAAAGATGTGGACGGTTTTCATCCCTATAACGTTGGGCGTTTAACGTTGAGAATGCCCTTATTGCGCTCTTGCACCCCAAAAGGTGTGATGACGATGTTAGCAGAAACTGGGATTCCTTTGGCGGGCTTGGATGCGGTGATTATTGGGCAATCCAATATTGTCGGTCGCCCGATGGCATTGGAATTACTCGCAGAACGTTGCACGGTGACGATTTGCCATAGTCGCACTAAAAATTTAGCGGACAAAGTGC
>JBDLSS010000330.1:0-9317 GCA_039799345.1 Pseudomonadota bacterium | reverse complement strand
GTACTGCATCCATTTTCCGTTTATGGAAATAATCTACTTTTTTGGCGGTTAAAAGTGGACTCAGGATAATGGAATTCTAATAGTCAGCATATATGGAGTTACCGTATTATTAAGCATATTTATACACTTGTTGTTAGAAAAAAATGTTAGAGGTGTATTAATTAGACGATTATTAAAATGATAAGTAATGCTAAAAACTAAAGACTTTAGCCCGCTTATTGTTTGAATCAGGATTTACAGAATTAAAGCTTAAATATCCCAGTGGCTAATCCTGCTTAATTCGGATAATCCTGAAAATCCTGATTCAGACAAGCTATTTTTAAACACCCATGTTGACGTAAGTAATCCCCCATGAAAAATTTCTTAATCAAATACTTAGTGCTGGTTGGAATCGGCTTACTCCTACTGCCTTTACCCTTTTTAAGCCCCGCGATTGATTTCTTCTGCCAAGGATTAGCGCATATCAGTTTTTACATGGCACGCCTGTTTAGTTCAGCCATTACTTTAGAAAATAATGATACTTTGCGTTATCAAGTGGATGGTTTCGCTATCGTAGTTTCTCATGCCTGCAGTGGCTTAAGTTCAGTGTGGTTGCTCAGTGCTGCAATTTTGGTGTTTCCCACTTCGTGGAAATTTAAAGGCATAGGGATTTTATTCTGCATTTTCGCAATTCAAGGTTTAAACCTATTGCGGCTGATTAATTTAGTGTACGTGGGACAATTTCATCACGCTTGGTTTGACACTGTGCACGAACAATTGTGGCCCTTATTTTTACATTTCGTGAGCCTGATTTGTTTTGGGGGATGGCTTACTTATCTTTCTACTGAGTCCGCAAATCATGCACCTGCCTAAACATCCGTGGTTACGGTATTTCGTCTTAGTCAGCTTATGGTTGCCACTGACTACGGGCATTTGGTTATTCAGCAAACCTATATTTTTGGACGCACTATATTTTAGTGTCAATCCCATCATCAGCCACAGCTTTACCCAAAGCAAAGCGCACATTGAGCGCGAAGGTGACACTTGGGTATTGGGCACAGTGATTCTGCAAAAAGAACAACCTGAAGATAAATCGCGCCGCCGCTATCAATATCTTAAAATTGGCTCAGTTTTCCAATTTACTTTAGAAATTCCCCTGTTGTGGGCGATGTTGCTCGGCTTAGCCCCAACCCGTTGGCGCAGTTTATTGGGAGGAACGTTGTTAGTGTTTGGATTAATTGCGCTTAAAGTGACCGTGAACACGAGTTTACAAACAGGTCAACTTTTGATTTCTGAGGCGGGGTCTTATGTCGAATTATTAACCGGTAATTATCAACAACTACATCCCTTTCCCATCGCAGGCATTCTTATTCTCAAAGCTGTTCATCTGGTATTGGCAATTATTACTTTATTATCTCCCCTACTGGTCACTTATTTACTCCAAACTCAAGCAGCCCGCGCACTTTTTATGGCAGGACAACCAGCTTCACAAATTCACGAAGATTAGGAATTTGTTCATGCGTAATGTGTTCAGCCTTGCCCAATTGGGAGAAACGCTGGTATTGACGGATATTTATGATAAAGTTGATTTGCTTGTTTGAACCCTAGGGCGAGTCATCAATTAAGTTTTAACTGCGCCGCCCCCCCTAAAGAGGGTTAAACCTAAAAACCAGCCCCTAAATCCCCTAAAGGGGACTTAAAATATTAAACATTACATAACTTGTTTGTGTTTAGCCCCCTTTAGGGGGTTGGGGGCTTCTTTAAAGGTTTTTAAACGCGCTATTTTCTGTTAAAACCTAATTGATGACTCGCCCTAAAGAAATTGGCTAAATTTAGCCTTAAAATAAAAAGTTTATCTCTAACCAAATTTTTATATGTCTCTGATTAAAGACTTTAGTTTAATTCCCATTTTGGAGAATCTTATGTGCCTTGGTATTCCAATGCAAATTATTGAAATTAATAAATTTATGGCGCGTTGTCAAGCAAAAGGGGTGGAGCGTGACGTAAGTTTATTCATGTTACAACACGAAAATATTGTCGTGGGCGATTTCGTAATGGTGCATGTCGGCTACGCAATTCAAAAAATGAGTGAGCAAGAAGCTTTGTCCACTTGGGAATTGTTTGATGAAATCCTTAGTTTGGAAGATGCAGCCCAACAAGTTGCACCACAGTAATTTAAAATTATGCACGAATTATCCGTTTGTTATGCGTTGATGCAACAGGTTGAACAACTGGCTACACAACATCACGCCCTCAGTGTGGCGAAAATCACCGTGCAAATTGGCACACTCAGTGGGGTTGAGGCAGAATTATTAAATAGCGCGTTCAGTATTGCCCAAGCAGGCACAATTGCGGCACACGCCGAACTTTTCCTTGAAACCATTCCCATCACCGTGCGTTGTCAAAGTTGTGGCGCGGAAAGCGAAGTCAGCTTAAATTGCTTGCTGTGTAAAACTTGCGGTGATTGGCAAACCCGTTTGATCAGCGGTAACGAGTTATTACTCAAGCAAGTTGAGTTTATAACAGCTACAGATGTGTAGCTTTCCGCTTTAAATCTATTAACTCATTAAAATATAAAAGAATTTATAACTTCTCAATGTAGAAGTCGCTATTATTTCGCCTGTTAGTAACTTGTGGATAAGCTGTTAGTAACTTGTGCATAACTTGTGTAAAACTCAATTTTTTCCCAAAAAATGTAGCCTTCCACAGCATAAAATGAAAAGTTATTAAAAAGTTATCCACAACTTATTCACAAGTTACTAACAGCTTAATTATTTGAATATCAATGTAAAAATCGAGTTATCCACAGATTTCTTATTCACTAATAATCATTATATTTTTCTACTTATAATATAGTAGCGGTACAATGTGCATAACTTAAAAAATTCTCCACAGTTCTTATTCACAGGCTCATCCTCTTCCCCTTATGAACAGTAAAACCCTTTACCTACGTTTATTACGCTATGTACGCCCTTATTGGAAAATTTTTTCGCTCTCAATTTTTGCGATGATCATTGTCGCAATCAGTGAACCTGCCTTGCCTGCCTTATTGCAACCCTTATTAGACATAGGTTTTGTGGAAAAAAACGGAGAGTTTATGCGTTGGATGCCCGTGATTTTAATGGGGCTGATTACCGTAAAAGGTTTAGCAACTTTAGTCAGTGGCGTAGGTATTACTTGGATTGCAAGCCGTTTGGTTATGGATTTACGCGTGGCAATGTTTGACAAGATTTTAACCTTGCCCACCACTGAATTTGATAATACTTCTTCAGGCGTGTTACTTTCCAAAATTACTTACGATGTCAATCGGGTCATGGCAGCGTCCACCGAAGTGCTCATTGTATTAATCCGTGACAGCATCAGTATTATCGGTTTATTGGCATGGATGTTTTATTTAAATTGGTTTTTAACTCTGATTGTGTTCACCATCGTACCCTTACTGATTGTCACCATTCGTAGCGTCAGTAAAAAACTGCGTGGCATTAACACCACTTTGCAAGACACGATGGGCGATATGACACGGATTTTGGAAGAAGCGATCAGTGGACATAAATTAGTCAAAGTATTTGGCGGTTATAAATACGAACACCAACGTTTTCATGTTGCCACCGACCAAGTACGACATTTATCAGTGAAAACCGAAATCACTTCAGAAATCAGCGTATTTATTATTCAATTTTTAACTGCCGCCGCCTTATCAGTCATTATTTACATCGCCTCACAACAATCCGCCGCCAATGCGATTAGCGTTGGGGGCTTTGTCTCTTTATTCACCGCAATGGGAATGATTTTCGCCCCACTAAAACGTTTGACCAAAGTGAATGACCAGTTACAACAAGGTTTAGCAGCCGCTCAAAGTATTTTTGAGTTATTAGATAAAAAATCTGAAACTGATACAGGTACGCAAGCCCTTCAAAAATTAAGCGGCAAAATCAGCCTGTGTCATCTCAGCTTCGCGTATCAAGCAAAAGATAATCCTGCGTTGCGTGACTTGAATTTAAACATTGCAGCGGGCGAAACCATTGCGCTGGTGGGCGCGTCAGGTAGCGGCAAAACCACGCTTGCGAATTTAATCCCACGTTTCTACAGTTTGCCCGATGGTAAAATTCTATTTGATGATATGGATATTAATCAGTTACCCTTGTCCAAGTTACGGGAAAATATTGCGCTGGTCAGTCAAGAAGTGGTGTTATTTAACGATAGCGTCGCCGCTAACATCGCTTACGGTGCGTTGACAGGGGTTACTAAGGAAAAAATTATTGCGGCGGCTGATGCAGCTTACGCGCTCGAATTCATCAACAAGATGCCTGAAGGTTTTGATACGATGGTTGGGGAGCGTGGCGTGAAACTTTCGGGCGGGCAACGGCAACGAATTGCCATTGCACGGGCTTTGTTGAAAGATGCCCCAATTTTGATTTTTGATGAGGCAACTTCTGCTTTAGACACGCAGTCAGAATTTGCGGTGCAACAGGCTTTAGAACGTTTGAAAGCGGGGCGCACGGTAATTATCATCGCACACCGCCTTTCCACCATTGCCAATGCCGATAGGATTGTGGTGTTGGATAAGGGCAAGGTGGTCGAAATTGGGAAACATGCGGAATTGTTAGAACGCCAAGGGGTGTATGCAAATTTGTATCGGACGCAATTTGTGGCGCAAGGAATGGAATAGAAATTTAGGTGGTGTTAGGGCGTGTCATCAATGAAGTTTTAACTGCGCCCCACCCCCCTAAAAAGGGCTAAACCTTAAAACCAGCCCCTAAATCCCCTAAAGGGGACTTAAAACATTAAATAACACCCCTAGCTGGTCGGGGTTTGCAACCCCGACCAGAACGTTTGAGAATGTCAGAATAAGCTGAAACGTTACGGTGCAGATTACAAACCTGCACCACCAGCACTGTTGGCTGCTGACTCTGCCCTTGTCATCGTAACTGATAGCTTGCTGCCCCTCAGGCGAGCTAAGGCTCTCTAAACGCCCTTTAGCAACGCTACGATTCAAAGTTACCGTTTGCCCATCGGCACGCACAATCTGCGTGAGCTGCTTTTCCTGATTCCAAATGTACTGGGTTTCTGGCTTGGCGATGTTCAATAAAATTATTGATTTAATTACAATTGGTTAAATTAACGCTCTATTTTTTAATGCTAAGCCAAAAAACGAATTTCATTAGAAATGATCAATGACTTACGTTCAAAAATAGGTCTTTAATCAACAAAATTTCAACAAAAACCCTCAAAACCAGCCCAAAAAACGCTCGTAACTCATTGATTTTTATATCGCGTCCCTTTTATGTTCTTTATTTTAAATATTTTAAATATTTTCGCACTGAAATTTACATACGATTTCAATGGGTTACAAGGGCATTAGACGACAAATTGGTTGTATTAGACGAGAAATCGGTTGTATTAAACGACAAATTGGTTGTTCATAAGACGACAAATTAGTTGTATTAAACGACGTAAAGTATTAAAGTAGCTTTTTAACCTAATTTCCCCTCAAAACTTTATGGCTAAAAATAATTTAACGGTCTACAAATCAAACAAAATCATCGAAGCAGGTTATAAATTGAGCCTGAATGAGCAGCGACTGGTTTTGTCTTGCATCGCTAAAGTCAGCTCAAGTAAACCACTGACAGCCACCCAATGCTTTGAAGTGACGGCAAAAGAATTTTCTGTCAGGTTCGGTATTGGTTTGGACAAAAGTTATCAAACCTTGAAAGCGGTTTCAGAACAGCTTTTTGAGCGGTATGTGATTATTGATAACCCTAACCCAGAAGATAAAACCCTCAAATACACTAAAACCCGTTGGATTAGCTCAATTAATTACCACACCGACATTGGAAAAGTGAGTTTAATTTTTGCGCCGTTTATGCTCCCTTACCTAAGCGATTTACACGAGCAATTTACGTTCTATCTGTTGGAAAATATCAGCGGGATGAATTCGATTTATGCGATTCGCTTGTATGAATTGCTGATGCAATGGGGGACTACGGGCACGCGCACGATTGAAATTGACTGGCTAAAAAGGCAATTTGAACTTGAAGAGGGCTACGACCGAATGTTTGACCTCAAAAAACGGGTAATAGACCCCGCCGTCAGCGACATCAACACGCATTCAAACTATAACGTGTCTTGGACGCAGCGTAAGACGGGCAGACGGGTGACCCACCTCAATTCACCTTTACCGAGAAAAACCCCGTTGTAGAGCTTCCTGTGAAGAATAAGAGGATAAAGAAAGTGAAAGAGGAAACCGTTCAAGGAATAACCAAGGCAGAAATCGAAAAACAGGCAAGACCGGGGGAAAGTTATGAACAGGCTGCGCTGCGGATTATGCGGGAGAATTTGAAGGGGGGTAAGTCATAAATATTATTGCTGCATTGGCTGGTGCAGGTTTGTAACCTGCACCGTAACCCTGGCTGGTCGGGGTTTGCAACCCTGACCAGAACGTTTGAGAATGTCAGAATAAGCTGAAACGTTACGGTGCAGGTTACAAACCTGCACCAGCCTTCGTGAATTGTGGTTCAGACAAAGCATTTAAAACAAGTCCACCTTAACCTGATGAAAACCCAAATAAAAAGCCCCACACAAGTGCGGGGCAGTTAATTTGAGTTCAAACATCAGAACTCAGATAAGAGTTTAGGGATTAATGAGAATATCTATCGGTGTAGAATTAGAGATGACGATGCCGTCTTTCTTCAATCTGAAACCAAGGTAAACTAACAATTGACCTGTTCCCACGAATTTACCCTTGTACATTACAACTTCTTGAGTTTTACTCAAGGTAACGTTGGACTTAAAGGGAACTAAAGTTTTTTCCCACAAGATGGGGGCACCACTTTCATTAAGCATGAAGTTGAGTGATGCAGTGCTATTGAGTGGTTTATAAATTGCGTGCACCACTAAATCTGCCACCTGTCCCACATAACTATCGCTGTCGATATTGATTGTGGCACGAACATCAACATCATCATTCAGATTTTGAGTAACCTTATTTTGTCTTGTGCCAGCTTTAACTTGAATGCCACCGCATAGGCTAATGCTAGGGATTTCTAGGGATACTGCACTGTTTTCAGTTTTTGTAACGCCCAAGTTTTGTGCAGTAACACAAGCGGTTTTTGTACTGAAGGTTGCGGTACAAATAGTGTTTGCTGTCAGGGCAAAGCCATTAACACAGGTTGATGGAGTCCAACCTGCAAAGGTTGAACCTGTTGCAGGAACGGCGGTTAAAGTGATTTTTGTACCGCTGTCATAACTACCAGCGATAGTGCTAGCTGTGATGTCACCATTGCCTGTTTTAGCTGTACTGAAAGTGTAGGTTGTAGGTTTAGTATCTAGTACATCCGTGACGGTTGGCTCACCCGAAACATCCCACCCACACTTCACACCGCCACCAGTAACTAACGCACAAGCAGTACGCTCACGAACAGAAATAGCTGTTACATTATTTAGTCCAGCAATATCTTGAGGAGTGCTATTAGCATAAGCATACCCCCAACACTTGACCCCACCACTATCAGTTAACGCACAGGTACCAGAAATAGCCTTTATTCCACTGGTTAGACCCTTTACATCTGCAGGCAAAGTACGATCAGTATTTGTACCGTCACCAAGTTGATATTGATTATTTCGTCCCCAGCACTTCACACCACCATTCTTTGTCAAAGCGCAGTTGTACTGCGACGCAGCAGAAATGGCGATTATGTCGCTAAGATTTCCCTCAATTTTTGTTATTTTTTCCTCAGAGAAAAATCCTCCAGCAGTGACGTGGTAGCCTGCTGTAACATATTCAGGTACTAGGGCGATGGCATCTTTGGTACTAACAACGAAACCATTCGCATCGCGCTCAAGACCTACTCTGTTTCCCCAGCATTCCACATTACCATTCGTAGTTAATGCACAAGTTTGTCCAAGACCACCAGATAGGGCTGTTACACTACCATCTAATCCAGTCACATCTACGGGAGTAGGATTACTACTATTAGAATACTTAAAAGCCCCCCAACACTTGACACCACCACTATCAGGCAGCGCGCAGGTATGATATGACCCTGCATAAATAGCTTTTACACCTTTAGATAATCCGACAACGTCGACAGGAACAGAGCTATTACTACGAGTAGTCGAGTTATTGCCAAGTTGACCCACATCATTGTATCCCCAACATTTCACCGCACCGTTTGTAGTGAGTGCACAGGTATGATATTCCCCAGCAGTGATAGCTGTCACCCCACTTGTTAGTCCAGTAACATTTACAGTTGTATCACTCTCAACTGAAGTGCTATTGCCAAGTTGACCGAATCCATTGTCTCCCCAGCATTTCACGCCACCACCCGTTGTCAGTGCACAGGCATGACTAGCTCCAGCCGTTATTTTACTAATACCCGTCAATGGAGTTGCGGCAGCATAACTGGGTTGAACTACAAAAAAACATAACACCACATATAACCAGTTAAGGCGCATGACTTTCTGGAGATGTAGTCTATTGACTATGATATAATTGAAAAAATTAGTTCGTTTCCTACGCAGGGATAACATAGCGTTGTTCCTATAAAAAGCCCAAGTAAGCCGTGATGAAAGGCAAATAAAACTTCACCAATACCTTGCCTATTTTTGAATTTGCTTTAGGCTAATAGCATGAATTCATTGTCAATATTATTGAAAAACGATAAATTCATCAAACATACTACGGTTGTTATTTCCCATACTGAGAGTTGGTATTTATGGAAATCCACGAAAAAATCAGATTTATTCGTTTATTTAAAGGATGGTCACAAGAAGAAATGGCTGGCAAACTAGAAATTTCTGTGAATGCTTATGCCAAAATTGAGAGAGGAGAAACAGACATCAATCTTTCGAGATTAAAACAGGTTGCAGCAGTGTTACACACAGAATTATCAGAATTATTTAATCTCAGTGAAAAATCAGTGGTGCATTTAGCGGGTCAAAATTATATACATTTGAATTTAAACTTAAACAATGGTGAAGTTTATTATCAATCATCAGAATTAAAACACGAATTAGAAAAAAGTCAGTTAATGAATAAACAATTAGAACAAGAAAATACGTTATTAAAACAGCAAATAAATGATTTAAGAAGCATGATGAGTTTTTTGAAGAAAGAGTCTTAATTAGCCTATAGCATATTTAGCATATTCTCGTTTAAAAGCCCCGATATAGATGCGGGGCTTTTTGTTTTTCTCTCTAGCCTCGTAGTCTAGCCTCGTAGGTTGGGTTGCCAACGGCAACCCAACACAAACCCCAATCCGTCCCAACATCACATTTTCTCTTCGTTTTTGTTGGGTTGACTTGCGCCAACCCAACCTACGGATTGCTTTTTGTCAGAA
>JBDLSS010000329.1:0-2522 GCA_039799345.1 Pseudomonadota bacterium | reverse complement strand
GCTCGGGATCATTCATGTGCCTGTCAGCGACACTCACTATTTCGCAGCCCAGAATTTAGGCGCGTTTAAACAAGTCGCCGATGCCGCTGTTGAAAAAATTCAAGTACGCAATTGCCCCGATGATCGCATTGTGGTTGCAGGCAGTCGCTCCTATCGTGATCCGTATGTCGAAAAATTTTTAACTCAACTGCCACTCCCTGTAGAATTACACAGTATGGGCAGTTCTTTAAAAGCTTGCTTGGTGGCAGAGGGTGCAGCCGATATTTATCCGCGTTTTGGGGACACCTCAGAATGGGATACCGCCGCCGCACAATGTATTGTAGAACAAGCAGGAGGCTATTTAACTGACACACTCTTGCAGCCGTTGCGTTACAATACTAAAGTGAGCTTGTTAAATCCGCATTTTCTTGTGTTTGCCGACCGAGAACAGGATTGGCAACGTTATTTGACGGGCATCTTTTAAGAAAACGATTTAGAATAGGCAAGACATTTTCTTTTTTAAGCCATTTCAATTAAAATTCAGAATATTCATGAAAGGCAAGTAAATCAAGTGTTCCTAGTATCTCAGTTCAAGTCCCTTGCTAAGCTTGTCACCTATACTCTTGATGAACTTAAGAACACTGTAAAAATGAAAGCATAGCAGATACTATGCTTCACACTGTTAGCAGCTTACACTAGGGATGCTACGGCTTACACAGGCACGCTGAGGTGTTTGAGCAAGGATGTCTGTGATTTTTATTAAAATCAATCAGCTAAAGTATAACTCAGATGAAAAGATTCTTTCTTGCCATATCCATATCGCTGTTCGTGGGACTGCTGGGTGAACTAACCTTGGCTGCAAATCCGACTCATATGGAGAAACTCAAGAGTACGAAAAACTGCACGCGCTGTAATCTCAGTGCGGCAAGTTTGGTCGGACTTAATCTCTCACGGGCAAAACTCATGGGAGCCGATATGTCGGGTGCAAGATTAAGAGGCGCGAATTTACGGGGAGCTGACCTGTCAGGCGCAAATCTCTCTGGAGCGGAATTGCGTCGCGTCAATTTGCGCGGGGCTCGGATGAGTCGCGCAAATCTTAGTAATGCCAATTTACGCGGGGCAAATTTACGAGGAGCTGATTTACGTGGAGCTGTGCTAAATGGTGCAGATTTCAAAGGGGCAATCTTGAAAGATGCCAAGTTAGACGGCGCAACAGGTGGCAAACTAGACGGCGCGGAAATGTAAGCGTCTTCAAAAACCATCAGTTCATAAGCACAGCTTTAATAAATTTTTTAGCAGGATGCGTTTTTATTTATTCATAATAAAAGCGTGGATAACGCGATAGTTTTCGCAACGCGCGATTTATCCCTTCCAAAGGATGCGGGTCAATGACAGAACAGGCTTATTATGATGTCTTAATTATTGGCAGTGGTGCCGCAGGCTTAAGTCTCGCGCTGCATCTGGCTGATAAGGCAAAAGTTGCAATTCTCTCCAAAGCTGCCTTTGATTCTGGCAGCACTCAATATGCCCAAGGTGGGATTTCCGCAGTCTTGGGGGAAGATGACACCCTCGATTCTCATGTAGAAGACACTCTGATTGCAGGGGCTGGTCTGTGCAATTCCGAAGTGGTGAAATTTACCGTCGAGCACGGCCCTGAACGCATTGCATGGCTGATTGAGCAAGGTGTGCCTTTTACCCAAGTTTCTGACACCCACGGACAAATTAATTACCACCTGACCCGCGAAGGCGGACACAGTCATCGGCGCGTAATTCATGCCGAAGATGCCACAGGTCGCGCCATTGTCACCACGCTTGCTGCAAAAGTTAATCAACATCCCAATATTAGCCTGTTAGAACGCCACATTGTGGTGGATTTAATCACGGGTAAAAAACAAGGGTTAGGCGATAACCGCTGTTTAGGCGCGTATATTCTGAATCGCGACACTAAAAAAGTGAGTGCCGTCGGGGCGCGTTTTGTCGTGCTTGCCACGGGTGGCGCGGGCAAAGTTTATTTATATACCAGCAATCCTGACGTTGCCACGGGCGACGGCATTGCGATGGCATGGCGGGCGGGTTGTCGGGTGGCGAATATGGAATTTATCCAATTTCACCCCACTTGCTTATATCATCCCGACGCGAAATCCTTTTTAATCAGTGAAGCGGTGCGTGGTGAAGGCGGTAAATTACTGCTACCCGATGGTTCGCCGTTTATGCACCGTTTTGACCCACGCGGCGAACTTGCCCCGCGTGACATCGTGGCGCGTGCCATTGACCATGAAATGAAGCGTCTGGGCAGTGATTGCCTGTTTTTAGACATCAGCCACCAACCTGCTGATTTTATTATTAATCATTTCCCGAATATTTATCAACGCTGTTTAGAATTGGGTTATGACATGACCCGTCAACCGATTCCCATCGTGCCTGCGGCGCATTACACCTGCGGCGGGGTGATGGCGGATTGTTACGGGCGCACTGATTTAGATGGTTTATATGCTATTGGTGAAGTGTCATTCACGGGTTTGCATGGCGCAAACCGTATGGCA
>JBDLSS010000328.1:0-3028 GCA_039799345.1 Pseudomonadota bacterium | reverse complement strand
TTTCACCGAGGCATCAACCCATTTACGGGTTTCGGTAAACCATTCACTTTGGAAACGGGTCAACATCGACATCACAGGCCCTGCCTGCGCGGCAAGCACTTGATCGAGTTGTTCATAAATGAAGGGATACAGCAAACCATCAAGCACTAAATTCTGGGCGATGAATAATTCAAACCAGTCTTTGACGACCAGCGTATCTTCCACATAACGCCGTAATTCCTGCCACTTGGCATCTTGCAACCATGCGGTTTTAGCTGTGTCTAATTCGGTTTCATCGGCTAATAACAAACCGATACGGGTTAAATATTGCGCCATGCCTAAATGATCCATTGCTTGGAAAATGCAGGGCTGGGTGATTGCAGTGCCGTAGCCGTAGGCGCAAATGGCTGAATTATTCATGTTGCCGCCCCATTCGACATGGCGCAGTGGCAACATCACTTCTAAAGCCAATTTTTTGGCGGCAGCGGGATAGTTTTCTAATAAGCCGCGCTCTTCCACTAATTCAAAATCGCCTTCGACTTTTTCCTGCATTCGTGCACGGGCTAAAGTGTACGTACCGTAATAAAATTGGCGTGGGTCTTTGAAGCTGTACCAGTCGCGCATTTTGATCGCGGTGCGGCTTGCATCAAAAATCTCGTGGGCTGAATCCCACAAGGGGCGGTAATGAAAATTCACGTCGGCTTGTAAATCCAGCGTACCTTCTTGATAGCGTGACGCGGGTTTATTCGTGCCTAAACGGGTGGCGACATTATCAAAAGTCTGGCGCAAGGGTTTGATGCTGACCGTGCGAAGATCAATGTGCATGGGTTCTATCCTCCTAAAACAGGTTCAAGATGCAGATTTCTAAATCTGCTTATTCTGTTGATTTAAAGCGTTGATGAATGGCTTGATGCAGACTCCAATCCCAGTCGTTCTGCGATTCCGTTTTTGGCGGCAACAGGCTGACGCTATTCGTGGCGCAAAACTCTTTAAATGCTGCACTGGGCATCATTAATTCCACAAACAATTCGGGTTCACCGATGGCAAACTCGAACTCAACCATGTCATCCGCTCGGGTTTCGAGAATGCGTACATATTTTTGCGTGACATTAAACATCGGGTTTGCTCACATCGGATTGCCTAATGTCTTTCCTAATAGCAAGCCCTGTGCCGTAATTTCGATATAAGTAAAATATCTCGAGATTTTTAGATAAATGTAGTTTTTATTGCAGCGCGTCATTTAGACGGAAATTGCCTTGAAACCTTGAGAATTGCAGATTTCGACAAATCTGTGAGCGCAGAAATTGAAAGTTAGAAAATTTTTAGTAGGCTGGATTTGTTGCAGGACAACAAGCAAAACTGAGGAGATAGCAGTGTTTGAAATGATTAAATCGGCTATTTTAAAGTGATGAAAACATCAATTATAAATTGTGTCAGAAAATAAGACACCTATAAATATTTAAGGAAATAAGGTTTAATCTAGTGCATCTGTTTTGTAAATAAGCCCCTAAATTATTTCATTCCCACACTCCTGTGTCACTGTTATTAAATTAAGCCTTAGAAGCAAGGTTTCTTAATCTATTTAGCATAAGGATTAAACGATAACTCCGAATGCAGGTTGGATTTGTCAAAAATAGACGCCCCAACTCTGCTATCCCTTGATCATTATCCTGTTCTCTGGGTTGAGGAAAGGAGTTAGAGCTGTTTTAAATCAGGGTCTAATGTGTACTTGCCCCCAACTTCTGCAAATACACAGCTAATGCGCGATCCATCGTATTTGCGTGCACTGCAAACCATTCGGGCAATTTATCTTGAATATATGCTCGTCCAAACGCAACAAAACCTTTATTCACCCGCAGTTGAAATTGATTCAATTCGCCCAATACCCGATTATGTTCCCATTGATGTTCGCCCAAAGCAGGAAACTGACTGCTACGCATCAATTCATCTTCGCGGGCAAAATGCGCTTTCGTATGTTCAATTAATTCCGCAAAACCTTGTTTAAATTCAGCAGTATTCGTTGTTGCGTGTAAACGATTTACTAAAGCAATAAATTCCTGATGCGTATCATCCATAACGGAATTTCCCAGTGCGTACTGTTCAGACCAAGACATTAAATCAGACATGATTAATTCCCATTGTTCAAATTAAAACGAATCGTTTGGCGGGCGCGGCGTGCCACAGCAACGCCTTGTTCCAGTTGTGGCGAAAATTGCCATTGTGCAAGGGCTTGTTCAACTGCCTCTTCAAAAATATCTTCGGGATCAGCCTTAATAATTTGAATGTTTTCAACTTCGCCCGTCGTCGTAATTGTGAATTCTACCACCACACTGCCTGTAATTCCCTGTGCTTTCGCCATGCGGGGGTAAATTGGCTCAACACGCACGATGGGTTTTGGGCTAGCATTTTGTCCCGAACCCGTTGCCGATTTTCCTGCAGCCGCCTCGTGCCCAGTGGCTCGTGGCGTAGTCGCTTGACCTTGAACAGGATTTTTAACAGCTACCTGTGGTACAGATGTAGGATTTTTTGCAACAGCGGGGGGAATCGGTGCAGCTTTTTTAAACTGATGCGGTGGTTCTGGAGGGGGCGGCTCTGCCTTTTTAACTGGTTTTTTTTGAATGGGTTTTTCAGGTTTCGATTTTTTCGGGGCGGGCGGTTGCACAGAGCGTGGTGCGACTTTTGGCGTGGTTAAAACTTGAACGGGCGGTTCAGGGGGCGGCTCCGATTTTTCCACAAGCGGGGGAATTATTTCAGCAGGTGCGGGCGGCGCACTCGCTACCTGAGGTTCTTTAATAATCAGATTCACTGCAAAATGTAAGGCAGGCGATAGCGGTTTTTTTTCAGGCATCCGCAATTCTGCAAACAACGCTAACAATAGGGTATTGATAGATAAAGAACTCAGGAAAGCAAGTAACCATTTCATGAAAGTAGTGTGAAATTACTTGGCAAAGGCATTGCCCCAACTGTCTTCAAAACAATTGGTTTCAATGGGTTGACGGGTACGGCTTGCCAGTTCACGCTCATAATACGGTTCACCTAAAATATCAGC
>JBDLSS010000327.1:0-3886 GCA_039799345.1 Pseudomonadota bacterium | reverse complement strand
AGGGTGAATTAGAACTCGATGTTTTAGGTTATAGCAATGGTACAAGCAACACCGTTGTTATCGTTGAAGTCAAAAGCCATTTAACCGAAAAAGGCATTGCACAAGTGCTCAATACACTGGCAGAGTTTCCTAAATTCTTCCCAGAACTTGCCCACAAAAAATTATATGGCATGATTGCAACGGTGGCGGCAAGCAAAGAAGTCAAACAAAAAACTTTTGAAGCAGGTTTATATCTGGGTACGATTCACGATGAACAGTTCAAATTAGCAAAACCCGCCCGCTTTAACCCAAAGTGTTTTAGCGCATAGCAGAAGCTTTAACCAACCCCCTCCCGCAACGGCACAAAACTCACCTCATCTAAAATGTGTTGCTCATAATGGCTAGGGGTGCGCACGATTTTTAACAGCTGTTGGCTAGATTTTTCCTTGCACACAGGAATGATTAAAAATCCCCCAATTGCTAACTGATCCAGCAAAGCGAGCGGAATTTGTTCAGGCGCAGCAGTAACTCTAATATCGCATCCTTCTGTTCCACGTTTTCGTTGGATTAACTTGTCACTAATCCAACCTACAAGATAAATACATGAAATGAGCTTGCCCTAGGTGGTAAGCTGTTCATGTTATAGAATTCTTAACTATGTGCTATCATTATACGCATAGTAGAGTTTGCCCGTGGTTTGTAATCGGGCTTGGATTGGGAAAAAATAAAATGGCAAAAACCGCAAAGAGTCTGGTACTCGTGCCGCAATACCGCCAGAGAGTTGTCAAAGCGGAAAAAGGCAAAGCAAGTTATACCCGTAAGCTCAAACACAAAAAAACCGCAATCTGCCGCGAAAGCGGTGGGTTGCTTGATTTTGCTTGCTGAAAACCTCCAATGACTCTGCCTAATATTCGCCGCAACGCTACCGAAGCCCATCACTACGATCCTAAACAACGCCTAGTTGGCGGCATTGTCCTTGTCCTGATTATGTTGTTAATCTACTCTATTCTAAAGCTTTTACTCGGTTATGCCCCCAGCGCAGGCAAATATGCCCTGCATGACCCCTTACCCGATGAAATTACCGCTGAAGAAATGCGCGTTGCCAATAATAGCCGCACCGTGGCAGCCATTGTACCCCCAACAAATACTACAAGCCCTGCTACTAATAATCCTGCCGCACAAGTCACCTCGCGGGCTGCCCCTGTCGAAAAAAGCAATGTGTTATTACCCGTGGGTTTCGTGTTCCTAGACATCAATGGCAAACCGATGCAACATGAAGTTAACCCCTTGCCCGATTCTGCCCCCAACACCCCAGCCAAATCTGAAATCCCTGTCGAAGAAGCCCCACCCAGCGATGGAAAAAAATGGGTGATTCAAGTCGCAAGTTTTAATGATGACAAACGCGCCCAAGCTTTTGTACAAAAGCTTAAAGACAAAGAAATTAGTGCAGAAGTGGTGAAAGTTGGTAAACAATACACCGTGCGTTTAACGCCTGTACTGGACAGTCGTAAGGCAGCAGAACTTTCTCTGCAAAAAGTGCGTGAGCAAATGCGTGAACAAATCAATATCAAAGGTCTGATTTTACAAGCAGGTTCATAAGATGACGCAATTATTAGCCATTGCGGCGGGCGGCTCTGCGGGTGCATTAATGCGTTATTGGGTCGCCACTGCGATTTATGCTGCATTTGGACGTGAATTTCCTTACGGCACTTTGGTTGTAAATTTATCAGGTTGCTGGCTCATGGGATTTTTGTCCGTGCTGATGCTAGAACGTGTTGCCAGTGTTGAATGGCGTGCCGCTTTACTTGTCGGTTTTATTGGTGCGTACACCACCTTTTCTACTTTTTCTATTGAAACTCTGAACCTTTTGAACGAAAGCGAGCACTGGAAAGCCGTTAGCAATATTTTCCTCAGTGTCAGCTTAGGTTTACTCGCGACATGGTTTGGAATGGTGCTGGCGAAGCAACTATGACTGAAATCCTGATGGTTAGAATTTACCTCTCCGAATCTCACGCCCATTTACCTAAATTACTCGATTTGTTACATGCCGAAGTGCGCGGTGTCACCGTGCTGCGGGGTATTGCAGGTTTTGGCAAATCGGGAAAACGCCATAACACCCACTTGGTCGATTTGTCCTTTGATTTGCCGCTGATTGTGGAGTTTTTCGACATGCCCGAAAAAGTGCAACAGGTTTTAAAAATTTTACCTGTCGCCCCCGATCATGTGGTGCAGTGGACTGCCCATTTAAACGATTAAAATAATTAACTTTTTGAGACTGTTACCATGCTTGATCCCCAAATTGTTCGCACCCAATTAACTGAAGTGGCGGCACGTTTAGCCACGCGCAATTATACAATTGATGTAGAACGCTTAAGCCAATTAGAAACCGCCCGCAAACAATGCCAAGTTGAAACCCAAAATCTGCAAAATGAACGCAATGCACGCTCCAAAGACATTGGCAAAGCCAAAGCTTCTGGGCAAGATGTTTCGGGTTTAATGGCAGATGTCGCTGAAATTAATACGAAATTAGCTGCCAGCGAACAGCAATTAGAAGTGATTCAAGCGGATTTAAATGAAATTCTGCTCGGTGTGCCCAACATGCCGCACGCCAGCGTTCCCGTAGGCAAAGGCGAAGACGATAATCAAGAAATTCGTCGTTGGGGCACGCCCAAAACCTTTGCGTTTACGCCAAAAGACCACGTTGATTTAGGCGCGGATTTGGGGCAATTGGATTTTGAAACCGCTGCAAAAATCACGGGTTCGCGTTTTGCTTTACTACGTGGCGGCTTGGCAAGATTGCACCGCGCTTTGATTCAATTCATGTTGAATTTGCACAGTGGCGAACATGGTTATTTAGAGCTGAATGTGCCGTATTTGGTGAATGCGGATAGCTTATTGGGTACGGGGCAACTCCCTAAATTTAAAGAAGATTTATTTCATATTCCTGTGCAGGATTATTATTTAATCCCCACCGCTGAAGTGCCTGTCACCAATATTGTGCGCGATGTGATTGTGGAAGCGGCACAATTACCCTTGAAATTTGTGGCACATACGCCGTGTTTTCGCAGCGAGGCGGGCGCGTATGGCAAGGACACGCGCGGCATGATTCGACAACACCAGTTTGAAAAAGTCGAATTGGTGCAGTTGGTGCGCCCTGAAGATTCGTATACGGCTTTAGAAGAATTAACGGGACATGCGGAAAGCGTGTTGCAAAAGCTGGAATTGCCTTATCGCACCATGAGTTTATGCACGGGCGACATTGGTTTTTCCTCTGCGAAAACTTACGATTTGGAAGTGTGGTTACCCGGTCAGCAAAAATACCGCGAAATTTCTTCTTGCAGTAATTTTGAAGCGTTTCAAGCACGGCGCATGAAAGCACGCTGGCGCAATCCTGAAACCAAGAAAGTGGAATTATTGCACAGCTTGAATGGTTCAGGTTTGGCAGTGGGACGAACCTTAGTCGCAATCTTGGAAAATTATCAAGATGAAGGCGGTAAGATTGCGATTCCTGCGGTATTGCAAGCTTATATGGGTGGTGTAACTGAACTCACGCCAATTGCTTAGTTTTTAGTAGTAATATTTTGATTAATAAAGCCTCCTTCTGGGGGCTTTTTAATTTAATTGGTAAACTGCACAAGTTTTTTTAAGACTTGCTGGCAGTGCTCAATAGATAAGGATTTTAGCCCGCTTCTTGTCTGAATCAGAATTTACAGGATTATCCGAATGAAACAGGATTACCCACTGATATTAATCACATTAAGTTTGATTCTTTAATTCTGTCAATCCTGATTCAAATCATTTAAAAATCAATACACCGTCCCGACTTTTCCCAATCCCCAAAACGGGTCGGTTCTAAACCATCGCGTCCACCAATTTCCACTTCAGATTTGCCATGTAATTCTGCCCG
>JBDLSS010000326.1:0-10297 GCA_039799345.1 Pseudomonadota bacterium | reverse complement strand
AACGATCTGCCAAACCTTGCATTTGTACCAAGTTCAGCAAATCATGCACTTTATCCTGAATTTGCTTATCGCTAGGACGTTGATCGCGTGGCTTCATCCGCAAGCCAAACGCCACATTTTCAAACACGGTCATGTGGCGAAATAAGGCGTAATGTTGAAACACAAAGCCCACTTGTCGATCGCGCACAGAACGCGCCGTGGTGTCTTCGCCATAAAAGAAAATCGAACCTTGATCAGCAAATTCCAAACCCGCAATAATCCGCAACAGCGTGGTTTTACCGCAGCCTGACGGCCCTAATAATGCCACCAGCTCGCCTGTGGGGATGTGCAAATTAATATTATTCAGCGCGTTGAACTTATTAAAGGTTTTGCTCACATTTTGAATTTCAATACTCATGATGCAACATCCGGATCGTTGATTAATACTTGGGTTTGAACGCGCCATTCCACAAAGGTTTTTAACGCCAAGGTGATTAAAGCCAAAATAGCTAACAGCGAAGCCACAGCGAAGGCAGCGATAAAATTGTATTCGTTATAGAGGATTTCGACGTGCAAGGGCATGGTGTTGGTTAAGCCGCGAATATGTCCCGACACCACCGACACTGCGCCAAACTCGCCCATCGCACGGGCATTACACAAAATCACCCCGTACAATAAACCCCATTTGATATTGGGCAGGGTGACATGCCAAAAAGTTTGCCAACCCGTCGCGCCTAAAACCAAAGCGGCTTCTTCTTCGTCATTGCCCTGCGATTGCAACAAGGGAATTAATTCTCGCGCCACGAAGGGAAAGGTGACGAAAATTGTCGCCAACACAATGCCAGGCACGGCAAAAATCAGTTTTAAATCCCATGCTGCCAGCCATTCACCAAACACACCTTGCAAGCCAAACAGCAGCACGAAAATTAAACCCGAAATCACGGGCGACACCGCAAATGGCAAGTCGATTAAGGTAATTAATAAACTTTTACCTGCGAATTCAAACTTGGCAATGGCCCACGCGGCTGCTACGCCAAACACTAAGTTTAAGGGCACAGCAATGGCGGCGGTGATTAAGGTTAATTTAATCGCGGCAATCGCGTCAGGTTCGACCATTGCGGCAAAATATTTATTAACTCCGCCGCGCAAACCTTCGGTAAACACCGAAAGCAGGGGAATTAATAAAAAGAAACTCAGAAAAATCAGCGTAATCGTAATCAGCGTGTAACGCACCCAACGCGGTTCGGTAATGGCGGTTGATTGCGTTTGAACAGATAATGTGTGCATAACAATTTCCTAACGGCAACGTTTGCCAGTCCACCATTGCAATAAATTGATGAGAAATAACAAGATAAATGACACAACCAGCATCACCACCGCAATTGCAGTCGCGCCCGTGTAATCATATTGTTCAAGTTTGGTGATGATGAGTAAGGGGGTGATTTCCGAAATCATCGGCATGTTGCCTGCGATAAACACCACTGAACCATATTCCCCTAAGCCGCGCGCAAATGCCAAGGCGAAGCCTGTTAATAAGGGCGGAAAAATACTGGGGAAAATCACACACTTGAAAGTTTGCCAGCGGGTTGCCCCAAGGCTTGCGGCAGCTTCTTCCAATTCGCGTTCTAAATCTTGAAGCACAGGCTGCACCGTTCTGACCACAAACGGCAAGCCGATAAAGGTCAGTGCCACCATAATTCCCAATGGGGTAAAGGCAACTTTAATTCCCAAAGGTTCTAAATATTGCCCAATCCAACCATTGCTCGAATAAATTGAAGCAAGCGCAATCCCCGCCACGGCTGTTGGCAAGGCAAAGGGCAAATCGACCAAGGCATCAATAAAACGTTTTCCAAAGAATTGATAACGCTCTAAAACCCATGCGACTAATAAACCGAAAAATGCATTAATCATCGCTGCTATCAATGCCGCGCCAAAAGTAATGCGATACGATGCCATCACTCGGGGTTCTGTGACCACCGTCCAAAAACGTTCCCAACCCATGCTCGAAGTTTTGAAAAACACCATTGACAAGGGAATCAACACAATCAAACTTAAATAAAAAATGGTATAGCCCAGTGCGAGATGAAAGCCAGGCAAAACACTGTGTTGTTTAAGACGTAACAACATCGGTATATCCTTTAACGTTAGGTATTAACTGCGCCCCCCACCCCCTAAAGGGGGCTTGTTTAGCTTCCCCCTTTGAAAAATGGGGAATGAGGGGGATTTAAGATCGCCACAACTGTTGAGATTTTTAAATCCCCCCTGCCCCCTTTTTCAAAGGGGGAGATTATTATCTTCTCCTTTAGGAGTGGGGGGCGCAGTTAAATAGTTAAAACATGGCGTTATTTCTGGGTGTTCAGATAAATCTGGTCGAACACACCTTGGTCATCAAAATGAGTTTTCTGTGCGGTGCGCCAATCTACAAATAACTGATTAATCGTGAATAATTCCAGCTTAGGAAATTGATTAGCAAATTTTGCCGCCACAATTTCAGCTCGCGGACGGTAGAAGTTTTGCGCGGCGATAGTTTGCCCTTCGGTGGAATACAAATACTCAATGTAAGCTTGTGAAACGGCTAAGGTGTTGTGCAGTTTGGCAACTTTATCAACCACTGCAACGGGAGGTTCTGCCAAAATACTGCGTGAGGGGGTGATGATTTCAAAACGCTCTTTGCCAAATTCTTGCAGGGCTAAAAAGGCTTCATTTTCCCAAGCAATTAATACGTCACCAATGCCCCGTTGTACGAAAGTGGTGGTTGCACCGCGTGCGCCTGAATCTAAAATGGGCACGTTTTTAAACAGTTTGGAAACGAATTCACGGGCTTTATCCGCGCTGCCTGTTTTCAATTGGGCGTAGCCCCATGCGGCGAGATAATTCCAACGTGCACCGCCTGAAGTTTTGGGATTAGGCGTAATGACAGAAACACCCGGTTTGATTAAATCATCCCAATCTTTAATTTGTTTAGGATTGCCTTTACGCACCAGAAACACAATAGTTGAGGTGTAAGGTGTGCTGTTATAAGGAAAACGGCTTTGCCAATCTTTTGGCAATAAGCCTGCCTTATCAGCAATCGCATCAATGTCATACGCCAGTGCGAGAGTCACCACATCGGCTTGCAAACCATCAATCACAGAACGGGCTTGTTTACCCGAGCCGCCGTGCGATTGTTGAAGCTTAAGGGTTTCACCTGTTTTCTTTTGCCAATGAGCAATAAAAGCAGGATTATAAGCTTGATAAAGTTCGCGGGTGGGGTCGTAAGAAACGTTTAATAAACTTACATCAGCATACGCGGCAAAGCTGCTAAATAAGCAACTGAGCACTATCCAACGAGACGAAAAGAAGGGTTTAAACATGATGACATCCTTAAAATAAATAATCCTGTAAGTGGCAAGTAATTTGCCTATACCTTAATGTTATCTGTGTAAGGGAGTGAACATGATATACTTGCTTCTAACACTGCCTTACAACGATTCATGACGAAATAGTGGTCACTGTAGCAAATATTGTATATTCATAAAAAGAATATAATTTTTATTATATATAGCTTAATATTATATATTATCTCGAATTTTCACCTAATCTAGCGATTTAAGCTTAGCGTCTACACCTCATCGTCGATAGACCTATTTGTGAAATAAGGGATTACACCATTGATTAAGCCTGCTACAGACCACCGAAATTTCAACAATGTCACCATCATCTACTTTTGCACTACGCTATGGACATGCTCGGTGAGCCGTGAGAAAAATTAGGAAATAACCATGCCAGTTAATAATCCACGTCACTCCCGCTTTTTTTGGCGTTCTTCTGGACTCTTTGGGATTCTTGACTTTGAACGCCAGTTTAAAGAGGTCAATGCTGCTTGGGAAAAAGTGCTCGGTTTGACCACGGGACAATTGCTTGCCAAGCGTTTTTTAGACTTCGTGCACCCTGAAGATCAGCCGTCCACTCAATATTATTTTGATCAATTAGATACAGGCTTGCCCTCGGTTTCATTTTCCAACCGTTACCGTCATCACGATGGCAGTTATCGGCATATTCTTTGGGAAATTAATGGGGCGGCTTCGGTCGAATATGCGTTTTATGCGGTAGGGATGGACATCACCGCGCGCGAGCAGCCGATGGTGGCTGATGAAATGATCAGCGTGTTGCAAGAAGGGGTGGTGTTGCAATATGCCAATGGCACGATTGGCGCGTGTAATCCCAGTGCAGAGCGTATTTTAGGGATTTCAGCCGAGCAGATGATGGGCTGGACTTTAATCGATCCCGATTGGCGCACCATTCGTGAAGATAATTCTCCCTTCCCTGCGGAAACCCATCCTGCAATTTGCACTTTGCGCACGGGACAATCTTACGCCGATGTGGTGATGGGGATTGTGAAATCCGATGAAAGTGTCACTTGGATTCGGGTGAATTCTTATCCCTTGTGGCGCGATGATGTGACTACGCCGTATGCGGTTGTCATCTCGTTTTCCGACATTACCCATTACAAAGAAACCGAACAAGCTCTGCGTAAAGATTCAGACCGCAGCACCAGCAACATTGCCAGCGATAATAATTACGACTTGTGGGATTGGGATTTAGCCAGCCATGAAGTGAATTTTTCTCCGCGCTGGAAAAAAATGTTGGGTTATGAAGAACATGAATTAAACAATCATATCGACACTTGGCATCAGCGTATTCACCCTGCGGATTATAAGCGGGTGATGGCAGACATACAGAATCATATCGATGGTTTAACCCAAGTTTGTGAAAATACCCACCGTTTGCAACATAAAGACGGCAATTATCGCTGGGTGTTAAATCGTTCGGTGATGGTGCGTGATGCCAGCGGTAAGCCGCAGCACATGGTCGGCACGCATGTCGATATTACTGAACCGCGCCGCATTGAAGAAGAATTACAAGAAACCGAAAAGAAATATCGGCAACTGATGGAAGTTGAAACCGATGCCGTGTTTTTGCTGGATGCCGACAGTTTAGAAATATTAGATTCCAATAAAACGGCTTCACAATTATACGGTTATACGCGCAATCAATTATTGCAAATGAAAGCCCTGAATTTATCCGCCCAGCCTGAACGCATGGCAAAAGTGATGAAAAAGGGGATTAAGTTCGCTTCGCAGCAATATCACAAAAAACAAGATGAAACCGTGTTTCCTGTCGAAGTGGTGGCGAATCCTTTCGTGTGGAAAGGGCGGCAAGTGTTAATGACCGCCGTGCGTGACACCAGCGAACGTCAACGCGTGGAAACTGCGCTGTGGGAAAATGAATCGAAATACCGCCAATTGTTTGAAGCGGCTTCTAATCCTACCATCGTGTTTGATGCGAACACGCAACAAGTGTTTGATGTGAACCGCGCCGCGATTGATTTATACGGCTACAGCAAAGAAGAATGGCTGCACATGACCACGGAAGACGTGTCCGCAGAACCCAGCAAAGGGCGCGGCGCGTTTAACAGCAGCAATAAAAAAGTCCAAGTGATTCCCTTGCGCTGGCACAAGAAGAAAGATGGCTCGGTGTTTCCCGTGGAAATTTCAGCGGGCAATACGTATTTGTTTCAAGGGCGTTCCTTAATTTGCGCCACTTTACGCGACATTACTGAACGCAAAGCCGCCGAAGAAGCTTTACGTAAAGAACGCGATTTTATCAATACGTTAGTGCAAGCCTCGCCCGCCTTCTTCTGTGCGATTGACCCCGACGGCAAGACGCGGATGATGAATAAGGCAATGCTGAATTCTTTGGAGTACGAACTTGAAGAAGTGGTGAATAGCGACTTTTTACTGACGGTCGTGCCCGAACAAGAACGCTCCTTCGTTGCCCAAGAATTTGAAGGTCTGATTAAAACCATGCAGCCTTCTTTGATGGAAAGTCATGTCGTTAGCAAATCAGGTAAAAATTTATTGGTGGAATGGCATAGCCGTGCAATTGTCAAAGCCAATGGGGCATTGGATTATTTATTCGCTGTCGGGATTGATGTCACCGAGCGCAAAAAAGCCCAAGGACATTTACGGCTGTTTAAATCTATCGTCGAAAACTCGCAAGAATCGATTGTTATCAGCAATACTGAGGGTCAATTGGTTTACGCCAACCCCGCCTATGAACGTTTATTTGGGCGCGAATTGAAAGATCAGATCGGCTTAATTAATCATGATATTTACCCCGCCTCCGCACTGGGAGTGTTAGAAAATGAAGCGATGTTCACGATTAAACAAGGACATAGCTGGGAAGGCGAACTCGAAGGCTTGGATCGGGACGGCAACTTATTCCCGATTTGGCAACGTTTCGACGCAGTGCGCGACAGTCACGGCAATCCCTCGTTCATTTTCGGGCTGATGCACGATATTAGTGAACGCAAACGCATGTGGGAAACTTTGCGGCGGCAGTGGGAAGAGCAGCAAATGATTTTCAATGCCGTGCCTGCGATGATTTGGTATCGTGATGAAAACAATCATCTGGTGCGTACTAATAAACTCGCGCTGGAATTATTTGGCAAAGAAAACGAACAGATTCAAAAATATACCGATTGCAGCGCGGTGATTAGCGCGGGTGAATCGCAATATGGCATGGTGCAAGCCTATCACGGCGAAGAAGGCGAGATTCGCTGGTTGAGTCTGGATAAGATTCTCTACCGCGACAGCCAAGGCAAAATTATTGGGGTGATTGTGTTTGGGATGGATATTACTGAACACAAGCAAACCCAAGCGACTTTGCAAGCCAGTGAAGAGCGCATGTATTTAGTGGTTGAAAACATGCCGATTATGCTGAATGCCTTTGATACCGAAGGCAATATTGTGATGTGGAATCGCATGAGTGAGGAAATCACGGGCTATCCTGCCCACGAAATCGTCGGCAACGCGCACGCTTTGGAAATGCTTTATCCCGATACCTCTGACCGCAATCGCATGTTGACCAAGTGGCATTCTTTGGATGGGAATGATAATACTTGGGAAACGCGCCTATTGTGTAAAGATGGACACATTAAGAATATTACTTGGTGCAGTGTCGCCAAACAATTCCCGATTCCGAGCTGGTATGCGTGGCATATTGGACAAAGTGTGTCTATCAGCAGTAAACCCACGCTGAATGCCTCGCGTGACTCAGATAATCTTTCTGCTTCAACCGTGGACAGCACGAAATTGGGGATTTGTTTAACCGATGATCGTGGGCGTTTCTTGCAGGTCAATCGTGCTTATGCGGATTTATACGGTTATCGCGCTGAAGAATTGGTAGGACAACCGTTCACCTTGGTATTGCCGCTGAATACGCATAATGATGCAGTGCGCGATTATTACAGCTTATTGATGACCCATGAAGAACCTACGATGGTGAAACATCGCACCGATCAACATCGCAATGGCACTACTTTTGAAGTGCATGTGCTTTCAAGTCGGGTGATTTTGGAAGATAAACGCCGCATGATGTTGACGATTGTCGCCAGAATATTTGAAAGTAAACGTTTGGGATAATCTTCAGTTTACGTAGGGTGCATAAGCGTAGCGTCATGCACCGAATTGAGCGTTTAAAAAACAGGTGTATGACGCTACGCTTATACACCCTACGCGTTGAAATACTTCTTTCGAGTCAAGGTAAGTGAAATGTCTCCAGAATATGATGTCATCATTGCCGGTGGTGGTTTGGTTGGCGCAAGTTTAGCCTGTGCCTTGCTGCAAGGCGGTTTAAACGTCGCCTTGATTGAAGCCGCACCGCCGCAAACTTTAGATTTGCAAACATGGGACATTCGCACCTTCGCCTTGACGCGCGCCTCCGAACGAATTTTAGAAAATTTAGGCATTTGGCAAGATTTGGCGCGGGTCAGCCCGTTTACCAAAATGGAAGTCTGGGATGCCAACGGGGTCGGCGCGATTCATTTTGATTGTGCCAGCCTTGCAGAACCTGTGCTCGGATACATTGCCGAACAACGAGTTTTACAAAGCAGTTTAAATGCGCGTTTGCAACAATTTGAAAACCTAGAAATTTATCGCCCTGCAACATTGCAAAGTTTGGAACTGCGCCAAGATAAAATTCATGTTGAATTAAGCACGGGACAGCATTTACAAGCGCGTTTATTAGTTGGGGCAGAAGGTGCAAATTCAAATATTCGCACGCTGGCAGGCATTGGCTACGTGATGAAAGACTATGCCCAGCAAGCCATTATCGCCAATGTACAAACCGAATTACCGCATCAATGCACCGCATGGCAACGTTTTTCCAGCACTGGCCCTTTGGCATTTTTACCTCTTTATGACCCACATCACAGCTCGATTGTGTGGAGTGCCGACACTCCGCTGGCACAGCATTTAATGCAGTTGCCTGAAGCTGAGTTTTTAGAAGCCTTGGGCGCGGCTTTCGCACAGCGTTTGGGCAAAGTCACCGCCACGACTGAGCGTTTATTATTCCCGCTGCAACGCCGTACTACGGACACGTATATCAAACCCCGCATTGCTTTGGTGGGCGATGCTGCCCACACCGTGCATCCTTTGGCGGGGCAGGGCGTGAATTTGGGTTTGTTAGATATTGCGGCATTGAGTGAAGTAGTCTTACAAGCGATGCAGGCGCGGCAAGATATTGGACATTTCAGCAATTTACGGCGTTATGAACGCTGGCGCAAAGGCAATAATTTATTGGTGGCAAGCGCAATGAGTGGGTTTAAACACTTGTTCGGTAGCCGTTTGCCCGTGGTGCAGTGGGCGCGGAATTTTGGCTTGCAACTGACAGACGCGGCAACGCCTGTGAAACAAATGGTGATGCGTCACGCGATGGGCTTGGCGGGAGATTTGCCACCTTTGGCACGCTTGCGATAGAAAGCTATTACTATGAAATCCGAAATTTTTGATCGCAGTAAGCATGTTTACAAAAATGATACTTTCATAGAAATTATCAAAGATGCTGTTAGATTTTTTAATGGAACACCCGTGCATGTTTTACCACCCGTAGATGCTTTTTTCGGGACTGGAGTCTATGCACTCTACTATATCGGTGGACTTGATCTGTACAAAAAGTACAGTGAGCTAAATCGTTTGGCTTATAATTATCCCATTTATGTGGGTAAGGCTGTCCCAAAAGGATGGCGACAAGCACGTATTGTAGATAATCCTGAAAATAGCCATAAATCAAGAGAATTAATGAATCGATTAAAAGAGCACAGTAAAAGTATTACCTCAGGTTCAGGATTAAATCTTGATGATTTTATGTGTCGTTTCGTAATTTTTGAGGGGGAAGGTTCAGATATGATTAGCACACTTGAAGCGGCACTCATCAAAATTCATCGTCCACTTTGGAATGTTGCATTAGATGGTTTTGGCAATCATACACCGGGAAATGGTCGATTTCAGCAAGCTAAATCAAATTGGGATGTTATTCATCCTGGCAGAGATTGGGCAGAAAAATGTATGGGTACGCATTTGTCAAAAGAAATTATTCTTAAAAATATTGAAGTGCATCTCAATTCTATAGGCTGAATAAAATGAGACTTCTTGAATTGTTTTCTGGGGCAGGTGGTTTTGCGAAAGGACTAGAGAAGGCGGGATTTAATCATATTGCTTTAGTCGAGATTGATAAACATGCTTGTGCATCATTACGCCAAAACTTTGATAAAAATATAGTTTATGAGAATGATATTAAAGCACTTGATTTTAGTGATTTCAGTGGGATAGATGTTATTGCAGGTGGTCCACCTTGCCAACCATTCTCGTTAGCTGGAAAACATCAAGCAGAACAAGATAGTCGAGATATGTTTCCTTATGCAATCGATGCCATTGAGAAACTTAAACCAAAAGCCTTTATTTTTGAAAATGTTAAAGGTTTACTAAGACCATCTTTTACGGATTATTTTGAATATATAATTCTAAGACTTACCTATCCTCATTTTGGATTGCAAAAAACCACCGATTGGAAAGAGCATCTTTTAAAACTTCGCACTATATCAAAATTACCTTATACAGCAACTAGCTATAATGTTAGTTATCAATTGCTTAATGCAGCCAATTACGGAGTCCCACAATTAAGAGAGCGTGTTCTAATTGTTGGAATTCGCTCCGATTTAAACTTAGAATGGGTCTTCCCAGAAGGAACACACTCTAAAGATAGCTTATTTTGGGACATGTTTGTCACCAATGATTATTGGACACGGCATAATATCCCAAAATTAAAAATATCTGCTTTTCTTCCTCAAATAGAGCAGTACGCTTCCAAACTCAATGTTCATTATGGCTTGTTCAAACCAAGACATAGCGCATGGTTGACAATTAGAGATGCACTCATGGATATTCCTGATCCCCGAGAATCTCACAATATAGTGGATCATCTTTTCAAAAAAGGG
>JBDLSS010000325.1:0-6098 GCA_039799345.1 Pseudomonadota bacterium | reverse complement strand
CATCTCCCCCTTTGACCAAACTTTTCAATTGGTTAGGCACATCACGGCAGGCATCCAAAATTAATAAATTCACACCTGTACTGTTGATTTCGTGCAAATTATCCAAAATCTGTTGTGCATTCACCGTCATGTACGGAATATCTGCGCGTTGTTTCAGACTGGCATCAATCGGTATCAGATGATTTGCCCCCTCATGTTGCAAACCATGCCCCGAAAAATACACAATCACCTCATGCGCGGCGTTTTGCTGTTTCACCTGCTCATAAAAATTCCCTAAAGTTTCATCCATTTCGCGCTTACTGGCGTTTATCAACGGTGTCACCTGAAACTTCAAATTGCCCAATGCCGCTGCCATATCTTCCGCATCGGCGGCAGGATTATGTAAACTCGTCATCGCACGATAATCCGCATTGCCTATCACCAAAGCATAACGCGCTGCCTGACTCTCAAATCCCAGCAATAACAAAAACATCATTAAAATGTAGCGTAGAAAACTCACGGCTGTTCCTCCAAATTTAGAACTCGCAATGCTGCGAACACTGCCCGTCCTCTCAATAACCCCAGTTCAGTATACGACGCTACATTTACGCACTCAATGTGTATTGTTTAAACCACAATTCACGTAATTAACACAATGAGCACAATTGAAAGATAAGAAAATAATTATGTGTTAATCGAGAAAATAATAGGATGTTGGGGAGAATTGAGGTTTTTGTCTGAACCACAATTCACATAATTACCTCAATTGACACAATTAAATATGATAATTTTTTAATATTTATAATTGGGGTAATTGTGTGAATTGCGAAAATTGTGGTTCAGACAACACCTCAATAATCCACCTGTTGCCGCCCCGCCAACAAACGCGCCACAGGTTTACGACACCACACATAAAACATCACGGGCGTAAGCAAAGTATCCAACAAAGTCGCGCTGATTAAACCGCCAAAAATCACCACCGCCACAGGATGTAAAATTTCTTTCCCCGCGCTGTCGCCCGCCAACAATAAGGGTGTCAAAGCACAAATGGCTGTGCCTGCGGTCATTAATACGGGGGTTAAACGTTCCAAACTGCCTCGAATCACCATTTTTGCATCAAATACTTCACCTTCTTTAAGCATCAGATTCAAATAATGGCTGATTTTTAAAATCCCATTACGAGTGCTGATGCCTGCCAAAGTGATGAAACCGACCAAACTCGCCACCGACAACACCCCATTGCTCAGTTTCAAAGCGAGCACGCTACCGACCAAAGCCAATGGAATATTTACCATAATAATCAAACTAATAATCACGGAATGATAACGGCTGTATAACACCAAGAAAATCAACAACGCCGACACCACCGCCAAGCCACTGATTAAACGCGTTGCCTGCTCTTGGGCTTGAAATTGTCCTTCCAAATTAATGAAATAGCCTTCAGGCAAGGGCGTTGCTGCAATCACTGCGCGAATTTTGCCGATAATCGCTGACATATCGCTGCCATCAGTATTCGCAAACACCACAATCCGTCGTCGGCTGTTGTCACGGTTGATTTGATTGGGTCCCAAGCCATCGCTAATCGTGGCAATTTTTGACAACGGCAAATAACCCGTCGGAGTTTCCACCAGCACATTTGCCAAACCTTCGTTGCTGCGATCCGAGTCGGGCAAACGCATGACCACATCAAATCGCCGATTTTCTTCCAAGACTTGGGAAATTACTTGCCCCCCGACTAAGGTTTGCAAAGCACGACTCACCGCCGCAGGAGTCACCCCAAATACCGCCGCTTTTTGATAATCCAAATGCACTTGGGTTTGCGGGATTAACACCTGCTTTTCCATTTGTAAATCGACCACGCCCGCAACTTTGCCGAGTTTGACTTGCATTTCTTCGGCAAGTTTTCGCAGCGTATCCAAATCTTCCCCAAAGATTTTTAAGGCGATTTCCGCACGCACGCCTGAAAGCAGGTGATCCAAACGGTGCGAAATCGGCTGTCCAACATTGACCACCACGGGCAATGCCGCCAGCCGTTGCCGCACTTCTTGCAACACTTCCGCACGACTGCGCGCCGAGGGCTTCAAATCCACTTCAATTTCTGAAGAATGCACCCCTTCCGCATGTTCATCCAATTCCGCCCGCCCTGTGCGCCGCCCCAATTGGGCAACTTCAGGAATTTGCAATAACAGTTGTTCCGCTAAAGTGCCGATTTTGTTCGACTCGCTTAGCGATGTGCCGGGCGAGAGCGATAAACCAATGGTCAACGTGCCTTCATTAAACGCGGGTAAAAACGCGCGCGGGAAAAAGGGCACTAACGCAGCCGCGCCCAACACCAGCAATAATGCGCCACTCAGCAAGAATTGTGGGTGTTTTAAAGACCATGTTAATAAATGGGTGTCGCCCCATTTCAAACAGCGCACTAGCCAACTGTCGCCCTGCTGTAAAAACTTGGCTTTGGGCAACAAGTAAAAACAGAGCACAGGGGTTAATGTCAATGAAACCAATAAGCTGGCAAGAATTGACACGATATACGCCACGCCCAGCGGCGCAAATAAACGCCCTTCAATCCCCGACAAGGCAAACAGCGGCACGAATACCAACACCACGATTAAAGTTGCGTAAATAATTCCCGAACGTACTTCACTGGACGCACTAGAAATCAAGTTAATCAATGCGTTACTGTTTAAATTTTGCGGCGCGGCGCGTAAACGGCGCATGATATTTTCCACATCGACCACGGCATCATCGACCAATTCCCCAATCGCAATCGCCAAACCGCCTAAAGTCATGGTGTTAATCGACAGCCCAAAATAGCTAAAAATCACCACCGTCACCAACAGCGAAACAGGGATAGCTATCAATGAAATCAAAGTGGTACGCGCATTCAGCAGGAATAAAAACAGAATAATCGCGACCATAATCGCGCCATCGCGCAGGGCTTCTTCAACGTTATTAATCGCAGCACTGATAAAATCTGCTTGTCGAAACAATAAGTTATCGACTTTAATCCCTTTGGGTAATTGCTGATTGATTTCTGCGAGCACCTTTTCCACTTCGGCGGTCAGTTGCAAGGTGTTGGCATTGGGCTGTTTTTGAACGGATAAAATTACCGCAGGCTGGGCGTTGAAACTGGCATCACCACGTTTAACACGCGCGGCAAACTGCACGCTGGCGATTTGTTTCAACAGCACGGGCACGGTGTTTTGAAAGCTCACCACCAGATTTTCTAAGTCCTCAAGCCGCGTGGTGTGGGCGAGATGGCGAATTAAATATTCTTGGGTGTGCTTTTCCAAAAAGCCGCCGCTGGTGTTCAAAGCAAAACCTTTTAACGCGGTTTCGACTTGCAACAGCGTCACTTTCAAATCGCCCATTAAGGTTAAATTCGGCACAATTTGATATTGTTTGACTTCGCCGCCGATGGGAATCACTTGCGCCACGCCAGGCAAAGTTAGCAGGCGTGGACGCACCACCCAATCAGCCAATTCACGCACTTGCATCGGTGAACTTTTCGCGTCGCCGCGCATTGCCACCAGCAAAATTTCCCCCATAATCGAGCTAATTGGGCCGAGTTGCGGGGTAATTCCTTGTGGCAATTGCGCGTTGATGAGATTCAAACGTTCACTGACTTGCTGGCGGTTGCGATAAATATCGCTGTTCCAGGCAAATTCCACAAACACAATCGACAAGCCCACGCCCGAAACCGAGCGCACGCGAGTCACGCCCGCCAAGCCATTCATCGCGGTTTCTATCGGAAAAGTCACCCATTGTTCGACTTCTTCCGGGGCCATGCCCTGCGCCTCGGTCATCAAAGTGACCGTGGGCTTGTTCAAATCGGGAAACACATCGACGGGCAATTGTTGCAAATTGAAAAAGCCATACGCCATTAACAGCAGGCTGCTGACCAAAATTAACAGGCGTTGCCGCAAACTGAACTGCACTAAAGTTTGAAACATATCGCCCCCTAACGCACTTGAGCGAGTAAATTCGCGCCTGTGCTGACCACACGATCTCCCGCTTGTAAGCCTGAAGTAATCGCGATGCGTTTGCCGTCTAAGACTTGAATTTGCACGCTGACAGGTTTAAACACTTCGGCGCGATGATGCACCCAAACTTGCATTTCGCCTTGCAAAGTTTTCAACACCGCGCTGTCAGGCACGAGCATTGCGGTCATGCTTTGTTCAGTTTGGGCAAACACTTTCACAGGTTGTAAGGCGGCAAGCATCGGCACGGGCGGTTCAATTTGAAATTGCAACGGAATCGCATGTTCCCGCAATTGATGGGCAAAACCGACAAGTTTGAGTTGCAAACTTTGCTGGGTTTCAGTCAGGGCTTGGGCGTGTTTGATTTTTTCAACCAGCGTGGGGTCGTATAACAAGGCTTCGACCCAAAACTTTTCAGGATCAAGCAGTTCAAACAAGGTTTCACGCGGGTCCACAATTTGCCCAGCCAACACATTGCGCGCAGAAATCACCCCATTCACAGGCGCAGTGAGGGCGAGTTTGTCGCTCAAACCTGAGGAAATTACTTGGCGGCGTGCGTTGAGGCTTGCCAATTGGCTTTCTGCATCGTCTAAATCTTTACGCGCCGCATTCACCCCAAGTTGCTTTAAACGGGTGACGTTGCGGGTAATCATGTTGATTTGCCCATTTAAATCAGCGAGTAAAGATTGTTGATTAGCGCGGTCTACGCTGTTCGCAATCGGGGCTAAATAGGCTAAAACTTGTCCTTTTTTAACCTTTTCGCCTAAACTCGGTAAACCTTGTTCGGTTTGTTCAATTCTGCCCGCGAGTGGCGATTGCACTTTTCCGCTGTGGCTGGGGTCGGGAACAATGTGCCCATTGAGTTCTAAGCTCACAGGTACGGTGCTGCTTTGCGCGCTGATGGTTTGGATTTTTAATAAATGCTGCACCGATTTTGGCATGAATACGCTGCCATCGGCTAAACGGGTTGCGCCGTTCTCAGTCAAAGTAATCACGGTGGGTTTTGCAGCTTCGTGCTCGTGTCCATCATGCGCATAAGTCGGTTTTATTTCTGAATTAAACAACAACACGCTAGAAATCGCTAAAAGACTGAGTTTAGTTTTATTCAGACTGCGCCCCAGCAGTAATAATAAAATCACTGCAAGCCCGCCAATAAAGCCCCAATACAGGGTTTCATTTTTAAGCGGGGAAGCTGACGAATTTTTTAGCGTTTCAACATGCGCGGGTTCTGCAATGATTAATTGCCCGGTGAGCAAATCACTGTTATCGGGAGTTTGAATGGTGAACAGCAGTTCATGTTTGCCAACGCTGGCCCATGCTGCGGCGGGCAGGTGATAAACCCCTTCGATGAGTTTGGCTTGAGCTTTTTGCTTGTCGCCTTCGACTTCAATTTGCGCGTTGAGTATGGGTTTATTCGTGGCGAACTGGTCGAGATAAATCCACAATTCTTGATTTTTGAGCGCGCCAACCAATTCAAAATCATTGGAATAGGCTTCGACACGCGGCGCGAGTTGGGTTTGAGCCATCGGCTCGGGGGCTGCGTCGTTATGTCCTTCGTGGGCAAAAACGGGCAGGCTTAAACACAGGGCGAGACTTGCCCCTAATAAAATACGCATCTGTTAATCTCCAAGCGTCTTGATGAAAAATGACTTTGTAAATAACAGATTAGGCTAACGGGGGGCGGTGGAGTGCGTCGGAAATGAAATGATAGAAATGCACGTCGGACAGTTGTAAATGGCTGACGACGGTTTCTGGGGTGAAAATTATCAGGGAATTGGTTAGCCCACAACTGCTACAGGCTTGGCAATGGTCACATTGCGCGGGGTGGTGCTGGGATTTGCTAGAGGAATCGTCATCATGATGACAGTGCATCACTGCGTGTTCTGAATTCGGTGCGTGTTTGCAAAACGGCATCGTGCCCGCCGCGCTGACTTGTAAAGCCAGACACATCAGCAGCAAGAATGCAATTTTACGGGGATCGAATAGAAAAGTACGCATCTATTCAGTGTATGCGATATTGGTGGGAATGCAAAATTTTTCATAGTTTACACGCCATGGACACCACAGCAAAATAGGGGATTTTTTTAAACTACTCACTGAATTACCCGCATTCTGCTACGCTCCATACAACTTATTGTA
>JBDLSS010000324.1:0-5016 GCA_039799345.1 Pseudomonadota bacterium | reverse complement strand
GTTTGAATCTCAGAATGACCTAATTTTTCCCTTCACAGCGTGGGCGCAGTTAACCTCGTAAAACGCGGCTGGTGCAGGTTTGTAACCTGCACCGTAACGTTTCAGCTTACTCGGATATTCTCAAACGTTTCGGTCGGGGTTACAAACCCCGACCGGCGAGACAGGGACTAGACAGTAGTGAAAGAGGTATTTATTGAACGCGGTATTTTAATCCCTGAAAATATTGAGTCTAAATAACCTATAATACACTTCGTTAATAATTCACCACTTGACAATAAAAAACTTTAAGTTATTATTTGACCAACAGTCAGAAAATGAACATTCGTCAGGTGGTCGCCATGTTTAAATCAATTATGCAAGTGCGTCGTGTTTCTCACGCTGTCAAAGCTGGCTTATTGGCACTAAGTGTTGTCGGGCTTGTTGGTTGTCAAACTGAAGCCAGTGAACCTAAAGAAACCCCCAAAGAAGCAGTGCGCCCCGTGCGGGCGGAAAAGGTGGTGTTAAAAGCTCTTGATGAAACCAGTAATTATTCTGGCGAAGTGCGTGCCCGCTACGTCACCGATTTAGGTTTTCGGGTGGCGGGAAAATTGGTGGCGCGTAAAGTTGAAGTCGGCACAGCGGTCAAAGCTGGGCAATTGCTCGCAAAAATCGACCCTTCTGATTATCGTTTGAGTGTGCAAAGTGCACAGGCGCAAATGATCGGTGCACAAGCAGATCATTCCAAAGCCAAATCAGAACTCGCACGTTATGCGAGCTTGCTTAGCAAATCTGCTATCAGCCGCAATGAATATGAAAACATTTTGAATAATCACAACTTGGCAGAAGCACGTTTCAAACAAGCGAAGGCAAATTTAGAAACCGCACAAAACCAAGTTGCTTACACCGATTTACATGCCGATCATGATGGCGTAGTCACTGAAATTTTGGCAGAAGTGGGGCAAGTTATCGCGCAAGGACAAACCATGTTCCGCATCGCGCGCACCCATGAAAAAGAAGTGGCGGTCAGTGTGCCTGAAAATCGCTTAGCCGCACTGCGTGAACCCAATGAATTAGGCGTTCGGCTCTGGGCTTATCCTGAAAAAACTTTTCAAGGCAAAATTCGGGAAATTTCTCCCAAAGCTGATCCTGCAACCCGCACTTACACCGTCAAAGTTAATATTGTGGATACCGATGATCGGGTGCAATTGGGTATGACTGCCAACGTATTTTTTAACCGCAAGCAAAGCCAAAGTGTGGCAACCTTGCCCTTGTCTGCCTTACACACCATCAAAGATAAAGCTGCCGTTTGGGTGGTGGATAATCAGACACAAACAGTGAATTTAGTCCCTGTGCAACTCGGTGAATTTGTGGACAATCAAGTCACGATTCTTTCAGGTTTGCAATCGGGACAATGGGTAGTTACCGCAGGTACGCATAAATTATATGCAGGACAAAAAGTCCGCCTGTTGTAAAGCTGCTCTGTAACCAGCTCTCTCTCCCTACGCAAGGGATATAGTCGCACCCTTGCGTATTTTTTTCGCCTGAATTTCCTGATGCTCCCCCTTTTTCAAAGGGGGAGGCAAACCTAACCGTCTTTTCATCTCTCTCCTAGGAGCACGTCCATAATGCCAAATCTTTCCCTGTGGGCATTGAATCATCAAGCCCTTGTGCGGTATTTAATTGTCATGCTGATGCTGGCAGGGATTTATTCCTACAGCCATTTAGGACAATTAGAAAATCCTGATTTCACCATCAAACTGATGGTGGTGCGTGCCACTTGGCAAGGCGCAACTGCGCACGAGATGGAACAACAAGTTATTGATAAAATAGAAAAGAAATTACAGGAAACCCCGTGGTTGCACGCTTTACGCAGTTATTCAAAACCTGAAGAAGGGGTAATTTTCGTCGAGTTAAAAGATTCTACCAATCCCAAAGATGTGCCCGACACTTGGTATCAGGTGCGTAAAAAAGTCGCGGAAATTTGGCCCACCTTGCCGAGCGGCGTGGGCGGTCCTTATTTCGATGATGAATTTGGTGATACCTACGGCGCAGTGTTTGCGTTCACAGGCGACGGTTTTGATTATGCCGAATTAAAAGATTATGTGAATAAAGTGCGCCAGAATTTGCTGCAAATTGAAAGTGTTAATAAAGTGAATTTGGTCGGCGAGCAAGCAGAAAAAGTCTATATCGAACTTTCGCACAGCAAGCTCGCTGCGTTAAACATGAGTCCGACGCTGATTATTAGCACCTTGCAAGCCCAAAACGCAATTACCCCCGCAGGCAGCGTCAGCACCGCCAGCGATAAAGTTTACTTACGGGTCAGCGGTGATTTTGACTCGGTGGACACCATTCGCAAAATTGACATTCAGGCCAATGGCAACCATTTCAAACTGGGCGACATTGCCCATGTTTACCGAGGTTTCATCGACCCCAGCGTGTACAAAATGCGCTACATGGGGAAAGAAGCGATTGGACTGGCAGTTTCGATGCGCAAAGGCGGCGACGTGTTGGAGCTGGGGAAAGATTTACAAACCACGATGGAACGCATCAAAGCCGATTTACCCTTAGGCATTGAAGTGCATCAAGTTTCTGACCAGCCGCATGTGGTGAAATTTGCGATTAAAGAATTTGTGAAAGTGCTGGCAGAGGCAATTATCATTGTGCTGATTGTCAGCTTTTTAAGTTTGGGACTGCGCACAGGTTTGGTGGTCGCACTGTCGATTCCTTTAGTGTTGGCAATTACGTTTATGTTCATGATGTTTTTCCACATCGACTTGCAGCGGATTTCTTTAGGCGCGTTGATTATTGCACTCGGTTTATTGGTTGATGACGCGATGATTGCGGTAGAAATGATGGCGTTGAAGTTGGAACAAGGCTGGGACAAAGTTCGTGCTGCGACTTTTGCCTATAGCAGCACCGCCTTTCCGATGTTAGCGGGCACATTGATTACTGCGGCGGCGTTCCTGCCTGTGGGGATTGCCAAATCTGCCGCAGGGGAATATGTGTTTTCAATGTTTGCGGTGGTGATTATTGCGTTGTTGGTGTCGTGGGTGGTGGCGGTGGTATTTATTCCCTACTTAGGTTTTATCTTATTACACGCCCCCACCAAACCCGAAGAAGAGCATCCCGACGTTTATCAAAAACGTTTTTATCGCATTTTCCGCAGCATGGTGACTTTTTGCGTGCGTTATCGTAAAAGCGTGATGCTCATCACCTTGCTGGCATTTTTTGGATCGGTGTATGGCTTCCGTTTTGTCGAACAGCAATTTTTCCCCAGCTCAGACCGTCCTGAATTGCTGGTCGATTTGCGTTTATCAGAAGGTTCTTCGTTTGAAGCCACGCAGCGCGAAATCTTGAAAATGGAAGAGCTGTTAAAAACCGACACCAATATTGTGAATTACGTCAGTTACGTGGGCGGCGGTTCGCCACGGTTTTATCTGTCGTTGAATCCCGAATTGTTAAACACCAATTTTGGACAAATGGTGTTGATGACCAAGGATCAAGTCGCGCGTGAAGTGGTTTTAAAACGCTTAAATGAAGCCCTTGCCAAAGATTTCCCCAGCGTGCGCGGGCGGGTGAGTCGTTTAGAAAATGGGCCACCCGTGGGTTATCCCGTGCAATTCCGTATTCAGGGCGATGACACTGAAAAATTGCGCGAGCTGGGCGAACAAGTCGCGACGATTATGCGTAAAAATCCGAATGCCCGCGAGGTGCATTTAGATTGGAACGAAAAGATTAAAACTGTGAAATTGCAAGTTGATCAGGACAAAGCGCGTAGTTTAAATATCAGTTCACAAACGCTTTCGCAAAATTTGAACATGTTTATCAGCGGCGCACCCATTACCGAATTTCGTGAGCAAGATGAATTAATCCAAGTGGTTGGGCGAGCCGCCCCTGAAGATCGCACGCAATTGGGCACATTGCCGCTGCTGAATATTCATTTAGACAATGGCAAAGTGGTGCCGCTGAGTCAGTTGGTGCAAGTGCAACAAGGGTTTGAAGATGGGATTATTTGGCGGCGCAATCGCGTGCCCACCATTACCGTGCGTGCCGACATTGCCGACAATGTGCAAGCTCCTGATGTGACGATGCAAATTAATCCTGAATTGGACGCGATTCGGGCGAAACTCCCTATCGGTTATCATATTGATATTGGTGGCGCGTTGGAAGAAAGTGCTAAATCACAAAAGCCTATCGGTGATGTGGTGCCCATCATGTTGGTGACAATTTTGACGATTTTGATGATTCAGTTGCACAGTATGCAGCGCGCGATTTTGGTGTTGCTGACTGCGCCTTTAGGCTTGATTGGGATGACGATTTTCTTGATTTTGTTACAACGTCCGTTTGGCTTCGTGGCAATGCTGGGCGCAATTTCTCTGGCAGGGATGATTATGCGCAACTCGGTGATTTTGGTTGACCAAATCGAGCAGGATAAAGAGGCGGGGTTGCCCTTGTGGCACGCGATTATTGAATCCACCGTGCGCCGTTTCCGCCCGATTATGTTGACCTCGGCAGCGGCAATTTTGTCGATGATTCCCTTGTCTGAGAATGTGTTTTGGGGCCCTATGGCGGTCGCAATTATGGGCGGTTTGTTGGTGGCGACGGCGTTGACGCTGTTCTTCTTGCCTGCTTTATATGCGGCGTGGTTTAGGGCAAAAGAAGAGCCGATGCCGCAGGTTTGAGTCTTAAGGACTGGCAGTCCTGAATCACGATCTAAGCTTAGAAAAAAACCTTCTTAAATCCATAATACTTTTTTGTTATGCTCTTAAACATATTTTTTAATAGCAACTGCGGAGCGCAGCATGATCAGCATTCGATTTAACACCGCCTATGAAACCACGGAAAATCAAGCCTATGTGTGGCGCGTCATCGTGGATGGCAAAGAAAATTTAGCCACCGATTTGGAATGTTTAGTACCCACTTACGGGACAAAAGACGAAATTGCCGAAGGCGTTTATAAATGGCATTTATCTTGTGATGGCAGATTAACGTGGGACGGCACCAAAGCGATTATTCGCGCTGCCTAAACTGAGTTGT
>JBDLSS010000323.1:0-7230 GCA_039799345.1 Pseudomonadota bacterium | reverse complement strand
CGTAAACATGGAATTACTGCACCGATTGATGTGCGATGGCTGGTGCAGGTTTGTAACCTGCACCGTAACGTTTCAGCTTATTCTGACGTTCTCAAACGTTCTAGTCGGGGTTACAAACCCCGAGCAGTTGTGGTTAATTGCGGTAATTATGCGAATTGTGGTTCTGACAAATACACTCATTGAATTCATTGCGAGATATGACGGAATTTGAAAGAATAACCATCAGATTATTAGTGGGGATGAGAGATGGGAATATTTAATCGCTTGGCGACGTTAGGTTTTCAGTGGGCATTTGGCAGTGATGGTAAACATGCCTTAGGGGCTTTGCAGAATTATATCAATGATCCGACGCAGGCTTTGCCTTTGGCGATTGAACAGGCTGAGCAAAAATCATGGTTGGCAATTGAGTTGGCTTTGGACCAGCGGCGAATTGCGGAATTTAAAAAACTGGTTGCCAGTGGCACATTGAAACGTGCGCTGAGTGAAATTACACGGCATTTAGAGCAACAATCGGCGGATTTTAAAAAACGTTGTTTGCAACAAGTCAAAGCGATTCAACAAGATAAGGCGTGTCGAGTTGATTTAAGTGAGTGTGCGAATAGTTTGCATTCTTTTCATCAGCCGCAGCAATTATTGAGTGAAGCGCAACAAGCCTTAGTGCAAAGTATTCAAAGTTTGCAAGATTATCCTGAATTGGCGACTTTGTTGCAGTGGCGGGCTGAGCAAGATTTGCCTTTATTTTTAACCTTGTTTGGATATTTTTTGCGGCTAGAAATTGCGGCGGATGCGCGTTTGTGTCAGTTGGTGGATTTGAAACAGTCTTTAGATTTAACGACTTATCTAAAGCAAGTGGCAGAAAATCATCCTGCGCAGGAGTTGGGAAAACAGGAGCAGCAGGTTTTAAATCGCGCTAATGCAAGCAATGGCGCGGTGCAACGTGGTTTGAGTTGTTCTTTATATTCGCCGATGGAACAGCAATTATTAAAAGAATTGTTGGCGAATTATCGCAATTTACCGACTTTGCAGCAGATTGAATTTGCGTCTTTGTTAAATGGGCTGGGCAAGATTGCGCTGGCGACGGGCGATTTTTCTCAAGCACGGGAATATTTTGCGGAAGCTGCGAGCAATTTGCAGGATAGGCAGGCGCAGGCTGAGTTAATTTATAACCAGCATTGTGTGGCTTTGGAGCAAAAGGCGTGGGCTGATGCCTTGAGTTTGCTGCATGAAGCGGTGGCTTTGGATGCGGAGCGATTTGAGCCATTTCCGTTTGAGCATTATCAAGCAGAGCGCATTTTAGGGGCAGGTGGTTTTGGCACAGCTTTTTTATGCGTGGATAAGTATTTAGACAGGCGGGTGGTGATTAAGAGTTTGCAGCGTGAGGAATTAAGCCGCGATGTGAGGGATGTGTTTCGAGAAGGTGGTTTGCTGAAAGAGCTAAATCATCCGTTTATCGTAAAGTTAGAGCATTGCAATTTTGCGGATAAGGCGAAAAGTCGCCCGTATTTGGTGATGGAATATGTGGATGCAGTATCTTTGGAACTGTATTTAGAGCAGCAAAAGAAACCGTTGAGTGTGGCACAAGGGCGTAAGTTGGCGGTGCAATTGGCGGAGGCGTTGAAAGCCGCGCATCAGCAGAATATTTTGCATCGGGATGTGAAGCCCGCCAATGTGTTGTTGAAAGCGGGTTCTTTGGATTTGAAATTGATTGATTTCGGGCTGGGCTTGCGGTTGCAAAGTGTGCAGCGCAGTGTGTTGGGTACGAATTTAAACCAGTCGATTTTGGGGAAAAGTGCGGCAGGGACGGTGGAATTTGCCGCGCCTGAGCAAATGGGTTTAACCACTAATTTGAATGTTAAATCGGTGGGGACGTATTCGGATGTGTATGGTTTTGGGAAAACGTTGTGTTATGCCTTGTTTTTGAATGCGCAGCCAAATCGTAAAGATTGGGATAAGTTAAATGATGTGCAGTTTGCAGATGCCTTGAGTGAGTGTATTGCGCGAGAGCCGAGTGAGCGTCCGCAGAGTTTTGATGCGGTTTTGAAGTTGTTGACGGTGCGTGAGGAAACCGTTGTTGAAGCTGAAGTTTCGCCTAAATCACCGTCTGCTAAAGCCGAACCTAAATCTGCTGGTTTGGGGATTTTTGCAGCAATTGAACGGGCTTGGCAATGGTTATATAGGATGGTTGTGAGTTTCTTTAAATCACTGATTCTTATTGTTATCGTGATTGGAGTTATCGGGGCAATTGTGGGGTATAAGAAAGACAAGCCTGTTAAGCAGGTAGAAACGCCTGCACCCGCGCCCGAAGTTAAAACTGAACCACCTGTTGTTCAAAAATCTGTCTCTGTTGTGACCCGTTTAGAATTCGAGCCTGAAATGGTGGCAATTCCAGCGGGAACGTTTGAGATGGGGTCGAATGATGGGCACAGTGATGAAAAGCCTGTGCATTCGGTTTCGGTGAATGGGTTTCGTATGAGTAAGTATGAAACGACCGTGGGTCAATTTAAGGTATTTGTAAGGGACAGTGGTTATTCGGGCAGTAAAGTAGTTAGTGAATGGAGATGTACAGGATTTATGCAACCTGATTTTAGCCAAACAGAACAAGACCCTGTAGTGTGTGTGACTTGGTTAGATGCAGAAGCTTATGTAGAGTGGCTGAATAAAAAGACAGGAAAAGGGTATCGTTTACCGACGGAAGCGGAATGGGAATATGCGGCGCGAGCAGGCTCGGCAACTAAGTATTGGTGGGGTGATAACCTCGGGAGTAATAAAGCGAACTGTGATGGATGTGGAAGCCAATGGGACAATAAACAAACCGCACCCGTGGGTTCATTTTCGTCAAACGGTTTTGGCTTGTATGACACAGCTGGAAATGTATGGGAATGGACGTGTAGTGAGTATGGAGCTTATTCGGAAGGAAAACAAACACAATGTAATCAATCAGTTACAGGTCGGCGTGTGTTGCGCGGTGGTTCATGGAACGGCAGGGCTAACTACGTTCGTTCCGCTGACCGTGACGGCAACGATTCTACTTACCGACTCGACTTCATTGGTTTTCGGTTAATTTCCCCCTAGGATTTACCCTTTGTTCTTTTCTCTTTTACTCTTTTCTTTGTGTTTAGAGTGTCCCCCCTTGTGGGGGATCGCGATATTTTTTGTCTGAACCACAATTCACGTAATTAACACAATTACCGCAATTAAGGTAAAAATAATTATTTTTTAATTGTGTTAATTTGGGTAATTGTGTGAATTGTGGTTCAGCTTCGTAGGTTGGGTTGCCATCGGCAACCCAACATTAACCCTGAATCACCGACAATCCTAATTTTCATGTCGCGTCTTTGTTGGGTTGCCGTTGGCAACCCAACCTACGAGTGCCCATAGCAAGCGTAGGGTGTATAAGGCGTAGCCGCCATACACCTTTGTGACCGCACCACTTTTCAAATAGCAAGGTGTATGGCGCGATGCTTATACACCCTACGTTTGTTGTTTGTCTGAACCACAATTCACGTAATTAACACAATTACCGCAATTAAGGTAAAAATAATTATTTTTTAATTGTGTTAATTTGGGCAATTGTGTGAATTGTGGTTCAGACAACAATGCCTAATAAGACATGCTATGCTTGATAAGTGAAGAATAAGCAACCACCTATTTTAAGGAATATAACAATGCTCATGCAATTTAATATTGATGATAATTTACTCAATGAAGCTGTCAAACTAGGTGACTTCAAAACACCCGAAGAAACCTTAGAAACAGTGCTACGTGAATTCATTTTGCGTAAAAAACAACTTGAAATTATTGAACTATTTGGAAAATTAGACCCCGACGAAAATTATAATTATAAACAGGGGCGACAATAATGCAGGTTTTGGTAGATTCTTCTGTATGGTCATACGCCTTACGCTCAAAAAATCAACAATTTACTGCGTACACAGAAGTATTAAAAGCACTTATTTCACAACAACGTGTTTTGATAATCGGAGCGATTCGCCAAGAACTTTTATCAGGCTACAGTGATTTAAAGAAATTTGAATTACTGACACAGAAACTCGACTCATTTCCAAACACACTGACGGTTGATGAAGACTATATTCAAGCTGCAAAATTTTCAAATACCTGTCGAGCAAAAGGCATTCAAGGTTCGCACACAGATTTCTTAATTTGTGCAGTGGCAAACCGTTTAGAAATAGAAGTTTTAACCACAGATAAAGACTTCAATTTATATATGCAACATATTCCGATAAAGCTTTATCCTGTATATCACACTTAAGCCTCGTAGGTTGGGTTGCCAACGGCAACCCAACATTAACCCTGAATCACCAACAATCCTAATTTTCATGTCACGTCTTTGTTGGGTTGTCATTGGCAACCCAACCTACAGATTTTTTGTCAGAACCACAATCTACACAATCAAACCCAATGCTTGCGAGAATGCCCCATACAGCATATTATTGAAAAAATTTTCGTTTGACCGAACTGGAGTACAGAATGCCTGATTATCTCATCGCCCCCTCAATTTTATCTGCCGACTTTGCCCGCTTGGGTGAAGAAGTGAATAATGTGTTGGCTGCTGGGGCAGATATAGTGCATTTTGACGTGATGGATAACCACTATGTCCCCAATTTAACCATTGGTCCTTTGGTATGTGAAGCCCTGCGTAAACATGGAATTACTGCACCGATTGACGTGCATTTGATGGTGAAACCCGTAGACCGCATTATTCCCGACTTCGCCAAAGCAGGCGCGACTTATATCACTTTTCACCCCGAAGCCAGCGAACATATTGATCGTAGCCTACAATTGATTCGGGACTGTGGTTGTAAATCAGGTTTAGTGTTCAACCCCGCCACCCCGCTGCATTATTTAGACTATGTTTTAGACAAAGTCGATATGATTTTACTGATGTCAGTCAACCCTGGTTTCGGCGGACAATCCTTTATTCCTTCGACTTTGGACAAATTGCGCCAAGTGCGAAAATTAATCGACAATAGTGGGCACAAGATTCGCTTAGAAGTGGATGGCGGAATTAAAATCGATAATATTCGAGAAGTTGCCGCCGCAGGCGCAGACACTTTTGTCGCAGGTTCGGCGATTTTTAACACCCCCGATTATCGCGCCACGGTCGCCGCAATGCGCGCAGAATTAGCACAGGCATAAATCAATGGTTTTACTTCGTGTTCCTCAACTGATTTTATTGGATTTAGACGGCACTTTAGTCGATAGCGTTCCCGATTTAGCGTTTGCAGTGGATAGCATGATGCAACAATTGCACTTGCCAAAACGCGGTATCGCCCCCGTGCGTGAATGGGTGGGCAATGGCATGGAACGTTTAATTAAGCGTGCTCTGGTCAACAACATGCACGGCGAACCTGACGAGGCTTTATTTCAACGCGCTTTGCCGCTGTTCAAACATGCCTACAGCCATTGCAATGGACACCATAGTCTACTTTATCCCAACGTCAAAACCACTTTACAATATTTACACGACCACGCATTTTTAATGGCGTGTATTACCAACAAACCGCGTCAATTCACCGAACCGCTGTTAGAAAAATTAGGCATTGCCCACTTTTTCAACTTGATTTTAAGCGGCGACAGTTTGCCCAGTAAAAAACCTGATCCACTGCCCTTAATTCACGCGACTCAACATTTCAACGTTCCCCCGCAAAATTGTGTAATGATTGGTGATTCTAAAAACGATGTACAAGCCGCCCGCGCCGCGCACTTACAGGTGATTTGTGTGAGTTATGGCTATAATCATGGTGAAGATATTCGTCTCAGCCATCCTGATGCGGTGTTAGACGATTTTGGTGAACTGCGTGATTTAATCGGGGTATTACGCCCGAGTTACGCATAGCTTTTTAATTTAAATGGATTTTTTTGCATGACCCCAGAACAATTTTCCTCGTATTGTAGCCAAGGCTACAACCGTATCCCGATTATTCGGGAAGTCCTCGCAGACCTCGACACCCCTTTAAGTGCTTACTTAAAATTGGCAACGGGGGCATATTCCTATTTACTCGAATCGGTGCAAGGCGGGGAAAAGTGGGGACGCTATTCCATTATCGGCTTGCCTGCGAAAACGGTGCTGCGGATTGTGGGGCAAAAAATCCAAGTATTGCAACACGGCGCAGTGATTGAAGAATTGGAAACCGCTGATCCTTTAACTTGGATTCACGAATTTCAACAACGCTATCGTGTGCCTGATTTTAAAGGACTGCCTTCATTTATTGGCGGTTTTGTCGGCTATTTTGGCTATGACACCGTGCGCTATGTCGAGCCGCGTTTGCAAAATGTCACCCATCTCGATCCTTTAGGTACGCCTGATATTCTATTAATGGTGTCCGATGAATTGCTGGTGTTTGATAATTTACAAGGCAAACTCTACTTCATCGTGCACGCCGACAGCACTCAAACTAACGCGCTGCATCAAGCTCAAAAACGTTTGGATGATTTGGTTACGCGCTTAAGTTTAAGTGTTGCGCCGCCTTTGAATACGCCAACTGCACCCGTGCAAGAAAGTGATTTCAAGCCGTATATTTCGCGGGAACAATTTGAACAATCGGTTGAAAAAGGCAAATCTTATATTGTCGATGGTGACATCATGCAAGTGGTGCTGTCACAACGCATGTCGATTCCTTGCACCGTGCCCCCGCTGAATATTTACCGCGCCTTACGCTGTTTTAATCCTTCACCTTATATGTATTTCTTGGATTTGGATGAATTCCACATTGTGGGTTCGTCACCTGAATTATTGTCGAAATTGGAAGGGCAAACCGTCCAAGTACGCCCGATTGCAGGCACGCGCCCACGCGGTAAAAATGAAGCGGAAGATCAGGCTTTAGAACAGGAATTGCTCAAAGACCCCAAAGAAATTGCCGAGCATTTAATGCTGATCGATTTGGGGCGCAATGACGTGGGCAGAGTGTCTGAAATTGGCACAGTCAAAGTCACGGAAAAAATGGTGATTGAACGTTATTCTCACGTCATGCACATCGTGTCCAATGTGGCGGGTGAATTGCAGTCAGGTTTAAACGCGCTCGATGTGTTAAAAGCGACTTTCCCTGCGGGCACTTTAAGTGGTGCGCCAAAAATTCGCGCAATGGAAATCATTGACGAATTAGAACCCTTAAAACGTGGCATTTACGGCGGCGCAGTGGGCTATTTGACCTGGAAAGGCGACATGAATTTAGCAATTGCGATTCGTACCGCCGTGATTAAAGACCAAAT
>JBDLSS010000322.1:0-3035 GCA_039799345.1 Pseudomonadota bacterium | reverse complement strand
TCTGGGGGCGCGTTACCCCACAAAGCAGGCGTTTTACTCAGCCTCGCCAAATTTAAGCGTATTCTCAATATTGACCCTATCGCCCGCACGGCTCGCGTAGAAACGGGGGTACGCAATGCCTCAATTTCTCAAGCAGTTGCCGCCCACGGTTTATATTACGCCCCTGACCCCTCCTCCCAAATCGCTTGCACCATTGGCGGCAATGTCGCGGAAAATGCGGGCGGGGTGCACTGTTTAAAATATGGGTTAACCGTCCATAATATTTTAGAAATTAAAGTATTAACCATCGAAGGTGAATTAATCACCATTGGCAGCCAAGCTTTTGACAGCGCGGGTTATGATTTGCTCGCCTTGTTCACAGGCTCAGAAGGCTTGCTGGGTGTGGTGATGGAAGTCACGGTGCGTTTATTGCCAAAACCTGCCGCTGTGCAAGTGGTGCTTGCTGCCTTCGATAGCGTGATTAATGCAGGCAGTGCCGTCGCAGAAATCATTGCCGTGGGCATTATTCCTGCGGGTTTGGAAATGATGGACAATGCCGCGATTCGTGCCGCCGAAGCCTTTGTGAAAGTGGGCTATCCTGTGGACGCTGCGGCAATTTTGTTGTGTGAACTAGATGGCAGCCCCGAAGAAGTCGAAATTCAAATTCAGCAAGTCCGCAAAATTTTAGAAAAACACCAAGCCAGTGAAGTGCGGCTTGCGGATAATGAACGCCAACGTCTGCAATTTTGGGCGGGGCGTAAAGCAGCATTTCCTGCGGTGGGGCGCATTTCCCCTGATTATTACTGCATGGATGGCACGATTCCACGCAAACATTTGCCGATGGTGCTGCAACGTATTCATGAATTAAGCGAGCAATACGGTTTGGCGGTGGCGAATGTGTTTCACGCGGGCGATGGCAATTTACACCCATTGATTTTATTCGATGCTTCCAAAGGGCAGTTGCACCAAGCAGAAGAGTTGGGCGGCAAGATTTTGGAACTCTGTGTGGCGGTGGGCGGCACGGTGACGGGTGAACATGGCGTGGGTGTGGAAAAACTGAACCAGATGTGTGTGCAGTTTAATAGCCAAGAATTGCTACAGTTTCATGCGGTGAAAGCCGCCTTTGACCCTGATAAATTACTTAATCCTGAAAAAGCGATTCCTACCTTGCATCGTTGTGCAGAGTTTGGCGCAATGCACGTACATCATGGGGAATTGGCATTTCCTGAGTTAGAACGTTTTTAGTAATTAAGATTTTAGCCCATATTTTGTGAGCATCAGGATTCACAGGATTGTCCGCTCATGTTAATGCTGTAAATCCCTTGCATATTCTTGAAATCAATTTCGTACTACATCCGCCGCCAGTCCATGACTCAACAATTGTCCTCGGGCTTGGGTGGCTTGATTGGCATCTTGAAACGCCCCTGCTCGTACCCGATACCAAGTTTCACCATTATTCAAAGTCACAGGCAGTACAAAAGCCGCAATTCCTAAACCTGACAAATGCGCTTTTAAAGCTTCGGCACTGTTTGAATCACGAAATGAAGCCACTTGTAAAGCATAATTGCCAATGACGGGAGCAGGCGCGGGTGGGCGCGTTGCTGTATTAGGCGCAGGCTGAGTTTGAGCCGCTTGAGCGGGTTTTGCCACAGGCTTGCCATTGGCGGGCAGCACATCATAAAACTCAAAACGCGGGGCGGGTGGAGTCGGGAGCGCAGTTGTTGCCACAGGCGGTGGGGTAACAGGGGCGGGAATTGGAGGCGTAACGCGCGGTGTCGCTGAGCCTGTTAAATTATTAATTGGTAAAGGAATGTTAGGCGCGATTTCTCGCAAATACCACAGAAATGATAAAAAAATGCCGATTAAAATACCCGCCAGCAGCCATGCCCAACCCGGTGGACAATGGGCAGGAACTCGGGGGGGAGGGGGAGATCGCCGTAATGCCACGATGAATGAACTCCTTGAAAGCGGGGAATTTCTCAGCGAGCACGCTCACTCGCTGAGAACGGTAGCGCGTTACATCACGTCTGGCGCGGAAACACCGATGATCTTTAAACCATTGCGTAATACTTGTTGCACCGCTTTGCTCAAACTTAAACGCGCATTGCGTAAGTTGGCATCGTCAATCAAGAATTTATACGCATTGTAATAAGTATGGAAATCCTGCGCTAATTCACGCAAATAATACGCAATTTGATGCGGTTCATACGCGCGGGCGGCGGCTTCAATCACTTCAGGATAACGCGCCAAACGGGTTAATAATGCCTGTTCGTGCGGGCTGTCTAAACGGGCTAAATCAGCGGCATTGAATTCGTGGGCGGGAAAACCGCGCTCGGTTAATTCACGCAACACGCTGGCAATCCGCGCATGGGCATATTGCACATAATACACAGGGTTATCGCTGGATTGTGATTTTGCAAGGTCTAAGTCGAAATCTAAATGTTGTTCGCTCTTGCGTTGCACATAGAAGAAACGCGCCGCATCGTTGCCGACATCGTTACGCAATTCACGCAAGGTGACAAATTCGCCGCTGCGGGTCGACATTTGTAAACGTTCTGTGCCCCGATATAAAGTCGCAAACTGCACTAATAACACCGTTAAACATTCGTGATTTGCGCCCAAGGCAGACATGGCGGCTTTAACGCGAGGAATATAACCGTGATGATCCGCGCCCCAAATATTAATTAACACATCAAAGCCGCGCTCGATTTTGTTCAAATGATAGGCGATGTCGGAGGCGAAATAAGTCATCAAGCCATTTTCACGCACTAACACGCGATCTTTTTCATCCCCAAAACTGCTGGAACGAAACCATAACGCGCCATTTTGTTCGTAGGTGTGACCTTGGGCTTTCAATTTTTCAATGGCGCGTTCGACTGTGTGATTGTCGCTTAAACTGCGTTCGGAAAACCAATTGTCATAAGTGACACTGAATTCTTCCAAATCTTGGCGAATGTCACCCAAAATATCCACCAAACCCGCTTGGAAAACTTGCTCATATCCTGTTGCGCCAAGCAATTGTTTACAACGTGCAATCATCGCATCGATGTAAATTT
>JBDLSS010000321.1:0-4026 GCA_039799345.1 Pseudomonadota bacterium | reverse complement strand
CACGCAACACCTTTGCATGTTTCAACGACCTAAGCGGTCAATACTTCAATGCAACGTTGCAGGAATAACACCGCCCTGTTTTTGGTACTGTTTCAACGACCTAAGCGGTCAATACTTCAATGCAACGGGAGGGCGACTCTACTACTGCGAAAAGATGTACTTGTTTCAACGACCTAAGCGGTCAATACTTCAATGCAACGTGGTCAAACCAATGGTCAGACAGTTTAATTGGTGACGTTTCAACGACCTAAGCGGTCAATACTTCAATGCAACTACGGATAGAGCAGAGCGTGATGCAATTCTAGCTGTTTCAACGACCTAAGCGGTCAATACTTCAATGCAACGACATCGAACTCAATCCATTCCATACACTGCCGCAGTTTCAACGACCTAAGCGGTCAATACTTCAATGCAACTAGAGGATTTATTCGGCGAATGCTACACGTTAGACGTTTCAACGACCTAAGCGGTCAATACTTCAATGCAACAGCCTACATTTATTAAATCATAAAATCAAGTGGTTAAGCTATCCTTTTCGCGAATCTCAACCATGAGAATAAAGGATTTACAGGATGAGGGTTTAATCCTGCTTAATTCGGATAATTCGGATAATTCGGATAATTCGGTGAATCCTGATTCAGACAATAAACGGCTAAAATCTTTAATCCTTAGCTGTTTATCACGACCAACTTTCTATATAGCAAAAAAATATAATATAATAACTATTAGCTATATATCATTGAGAATAATCGTGATGCTTTTTTCAAATCTACAGAATGCCAACACCCTGCGCGGCATCCTGCTAACCATGCTATTTGCACTCTTAGCCATGATGTTGGGAACACTGCCATTTTTAAAATCGACAGGCATCTCGCCCCTAATTCTCGCCATTTTCATGGGGATTATTTATGCCAATAGCCTGCGCCATACCCTCCCCGAAACATGGCTACCCGGCATCCAATTCACCGCAAAAACTATCTTACGCTTTGCGATTGTCTTCTATGGATTCAGACTGACTTACCACGAAATTATCAGTTTAGGCTGGCAAGTGCTGGTATTAGACTTTCTCGTCATTATTTCAACGCTCAGCATCGCGTGGTTTGTCGGCACAAAATTTTTAAAAATGGACAGAGACACCTGCTTATTAGTGGGCGCAGGCTCAGGGATTTGTGGTGCAGCCGCCGTCATGGCAGCGGAGGGCACACTACAAAGCGAGCCGCATAAATCTGCCGCTGCCATAGCAACCGTAGTAATTTTTGGCACACTGGCGATGTTGCTGTACCCTTTTATCTATGCACACAGCGGTTTAGCATTAAGTGACCAACAATTTGGAATTTGGTCAGGCGCAACCATTCATGAAGTGGCGCAGGTGGTGGCAACGGGCGCAATGGTCGGCGGAACTTCAGGTGCAAATGCAGTTTTAGTAAAAATGGGGCGTGTGTTATTAATGGCCCCAGTACTGCTATCACTGGGCTGGTTATTGCAATATTTCGCCACTCACAATAGTCCTCAAAAATTAAGCAAACCACCCATACCGTGGTTTATTTTGTACTTTGTTGGCGTGGTTGCCTTAAACAGTGCCCAAATAATTCCAAGCATAATCATCAATATAATCAATCAAATTGACCAATTTTTATTGGTTTCCGCAATGGCAGCCCTCGGCATCGAATCTACATGGCAAAAAATTCGAATGTCAGGCACAAAAACTTTTATACTGTCAAGCCTATTATTTGTCTGGCTGACGCTGTCAGGATTGGTCACAGTAAAAATTTTATTTTAAAAAGTAATGATAACACTTTGAAAATATGGTTTTTAACCGTGAAGATTGCGTTTTATGATGGGCTAAGCATTGCGTTGAAATATCCTTAAGTTTTTAAAAACTTTTAGGGGATTAGGGGTGCAGTTAGAATCGATTTTAGGACTCTCCTCCCCTGCCACCCCAACCCGCTGACTCGCGAGAAAATAATTTGCTTGTGACATAATAACGCAACAGTTTGCGTGCCGTGCCCAATTGCCCACGCATTCCCAAGCCCGCTACAACAGGGCGAATTAATTTCCTCGCGTGCCCAACGTGCGAAACTTATCATAACCTCATGTTACAATAAGCAATCCTGCTTATCTAACCGCTGATTTTGCTATGGTTTTCTCCTGAATATGTTATTACGCCCACGTTATTTATCCTTGCTTTGCTTGTGTTTACCTTTGTCTACGGTTGCCGCGCCAAAGTCCACAACTCCAACAGCCCCTTCAACACCTGCCACGCATGAACCCACGGCAAAACCCTTGGTGACGCTAAATTTCAAAGACATGGACATCAATTTATTGGTGGAAACCGTCTCGGAAGTCACGAAAAAAACTTTCATTGTTGACCCACGGGTAAAGGCAAATGTCACCGTGGTTTCTGCCAAACCCATGAATAGCGATGAAGTTTATCAAGTTTTTTTATCTATCCTCAGTGTTAACGGTTTCACCGCCGTGCCCAGTGGCAATGTGATTAAAATCTTGCCTGACAACATTGCCAAATCTGAAAATAGCCCTGTGCTCGGTGAACGCGAAAGTGCACGCGGCGACGAATTAGTCACCCAAATTGTGCAATTAGGACATGTGTCCGCCGCCCAATTAATTCCCCTGTTACGCCCGTTGATTCCGCAACAAGGGCACTTAGTCGCCTATCCTGCTAATAACACGCTGATTGTTTCTGACAAAGCTGACAATGTGGCGCGTCTGTTAAAAATCATTCACCGCATTGACCAAGCCAGCAATGACGACACTGAAGTGATTATGTTGGGACACGCCTCAGCTGCGGAAATTGCACGTTTGATTAATACCTTGGAACAAAAAAACTCTGCGGCAGCAGCGGCTGGGGGCGGCACGAATACTGCCAGCGTCGTGGCGGATGAACGCACCAACAGCGTGTTAATCAGTGGCGACAAAAACAGTCGTTTACGTTTACGCACCCTGATTACACATTTAGACACCCCGCTGAAAAGTGTCGGTAATACGCAAGTGGTGTATTTGCGCTATGCCCATGCCAAAGATTTAGTCACCGTGTTAAAAGGCATTAGCGATACGGTTTCTGATGGCGGCGCAATTTCGCCCAGTGCTGCGGGCGCAAGCCCTACGCCCCCCACCAGCACACCCACGGGCAATAAAGATAAAATTAAAACCACCATCCAAGCCGATGAAAATACCAATAGTTTAATCATCACTGCTGCGCCTGATGTGTTGCGCAGTTTGCAATCGGTGATTAAACAATTGGATATTCGCCGCGCCCAAGTTTTAGTTGAAGCGGTGATTGCAGAAGTGTCCAACGATACCGCCCGAGATTTAGGGGTGCAATGGTTATTAGGCGGCGGTTCTTCTTCTTTAACGCCTATCGGGATCAGCAATCTCACCGTCGCAGGCACAGGCATTGTTGACATCGCCAGTGCTGCCTATAATTTGAATAGAAATAATAGCAGTACCGCGACTTTGCCAAGTTTAGGCAATGGCGGGATGTTGGGTTTGGGGCGCGTCAGTGGCGGCGCGTTCAATTTTGGGGTATTGATTAAAGCTTTGGCTTCCGACACCGAAAGCAATATTTTATCCACGCCTTCACTGCTGACTTTGGATAATCAATCCGCTGAAATTATTGTCGGGCAAAACGTGCCTTTTGTAACGGGACAATATAGCAGCACAGGCAGTGCCACGGGGGTTGCCACGCCCTTCCAAACTATTCAACGTCAAGACGTGGGCTTAAAACTGAAAGTAAAGCCCCAGATTAATGAAGGGGATTCGGTCAAACTTGATATTGAACAGGAGGTTTCTAGTTTAACCCGCAGTAGCGTTGCCACGGCGGACATTGTCACCAACAAGCGCACGATTAAAACCAGTGTGATTATTGAAGATAAGAGCATGGTGGTGTTGGGCGGCTTGATTGATGAAGATTTAGAGCAAACCATTCAAAAAGTGCCCGTGCTTGGGGATTTGCCTTTCATTGGCAGTTTATTCCGTTCTCAAAATACCAAAAAAGTAAAACGCAATTTG
>JBDLSS010000320.1:0-3222 GCA_039799345.1 Pseudomonadota bacterium | reverse complement strand
TCAGTGTGTTTAAGTATGGGATTAAACTGTTCATCTCTTATCAGGATAATCAATTAGTTAAGGATTATGTATGTTTAACTGCATATTATACCTACTCTTTAGCTTCTTTGACGCAGCCCTCCTCTTCAGGGGGGCACAGTTAAAACTTAATTGATGACACGCCCTAGGAGTGATGCCGTTGCAATCATTATTTCTTTATTTACAATACACTTGAATGGGTATTTTCGTTCTGAACAAGCTTTGGCTCTCCCTTTAACGCTAAAATTTCGAGTTGAGACACCGCGTAATATTCTCAACGAGTGATTGCGAATCATTTCATTATTTGCGAATATTCTCATTGAACTTCATTTAACTTCAACAGCCTAATAACAACGATTATATTCATTCCGTCACCAAGGTAGCCCGATAATGACTGATGCTGTCACTCCTTCGCCCACAGATTCCGCACAACAAGTAATTTTAGAAAAGCTTTTAACCGAATTACAACAAGTTTTTACAGAAATAAATGCGCAAAATACCCTGCGCGACAAAGCTTACACCGCACTGGTAGAAAAACGTCACGCGAACAGTAGTGAGCGGTGGCGCATGCACAATAAACAGTTTCGCACTCATGCCAAGCTATTCTCTATTTTAAAAATATTGGCGATTCCTGTGGTGGTAATGGTGTTGGCATTGATGGGCGAAATGTTTTATGTCATCCATTCAATGGATACCTCCATGAGTAGCATGAAAAAGGATATGCACAGCATGCAAGACGAAATGGGTGGTATGAAAACTGATATGAACGGTATGGCGACGCATATAGCGAATATGGACGAATATATGAAAGTCATGTCGCAAAACATAGTACAGATGAGTCAAAACATGCTGAGTATGTCGCAAGATATGCATGCTATGCACACCGATATGGGAACAATGTCAAAAGATATGGGCTTGATGCGTTCCAGTATGCAGTCAATGGTTGAAGATGTGCGTTATATGCGCCATGCGACGGTTTCAATGGATCGAGGCGTGCAATACATGAGTCGCGATGTGGGCAACATGTCCAACACTATTTCCCCTGTGATGTGGGGAATGCGTCCGTTTATGCCATGGACTCAGTAACAGTTTAGGAAATTGCAGATTCTCAGAAGACCTTCTGTATTGTGAAACTCGGAAGGTCTTTGTAACCCAAAATTTATAACCAACTAATTTTATAAACTAATGCTTTGCCTAAGTTCCCCAGATTGTATAAAATACGCCGCTCTAATTCATTCATTATGCTGTAAAAAAATTATTATGGGACACAAGCTTTTTATTAAAACTTTTGGCTGCCAGATGAACGAGTATGATTCATCACGCATGGCGCAAGCATTGGAAGCTTCTCATGGCTTAGAAACCACCGAGAATCCCGAAGATGCGGATGTATTATTGCTCAATACCTGCTCGATTCGTGAAAAGGCGCAAGAGAAAGTATTTTCCTTACTCGGGGTGTGGCGCGAATTGAAAGTCAAACGTCCAGATTTAATCATTGGCGTGGGCGGTTGCGTTGCCAGCCAAGAAGGCGATGCGATTCGGCGGCGTGCGCCCTATGTCGATTTGATTTTTGGGCCGCAAACCCTGCACCGTTTGCCCGAAATGTTAAACGAGACCCGCAAATCGCATAAACCACAAATCGATGTTTCCTTTCCCGAAATTGAAAAATTCGACCGCCTGCCTGAGCCGCGTGCCGATGGCGTGACTGCGGGCGTGTCCATCATGGAAGGTTGTAGCCGTTATTGCACTTATTGCGTTGTGCCCTATACCCGTGGTGAAGAAGTGAATCGTCCGTTTGAAGATATTATCTTTGAAGTGGCAACGCTTGCCGCCCAAGGTGTGCGCGAGGTGAATTTATTGGGGCAGAATGTCAATGCCTACCGTGGCGCAATCGGTGAAGATGGCGAAACCGCAGATTTAGCTTTGTTGATTAGCTATGTGGCTGAAATTGATGGGATTGAACGTATTCGTTACACCACGTCCCACCCGATGGAAATGACCGACAGTTTAATTAATGTTTACAAAACTGTGCCGAAATTGGTCAGCCATTTACATTTGCCCGTGCAAAGCGGTTCGGATCGTATTCTCAGTTTAATGAAGCGTGGACATACCGCGATTGAATATAAACAAAAAATTCGCCAGTTGCGAGAAGTGCGTCCTGATTTAGGTTTGTCTTCTGATTTTATCGTGGGTTTTCCTGGTGAAACGGAAGAAGATTTTCAAGCGACTTTAAACTTGATTGATGAAATGGCGTTTGACCATTCTTTCAGCTTTATTTATAGCCCGCGCCCCGGTACGCCCGCCGCCGATATGCCTGACGATGTCGATATGGAAGTGAAGAAGCAACGGCTGCAAATCTTACAGGCGCGTTTGAATGGATTAGAAGCAATGTACAGTCGGCGCATGGTCGGCACGGTTCAAAAAGTTTTGGTGGAGCGTGAAGCTTCACGTAAAGACATTGGACAATTGGCAGGACATACGGAAAATAATCGGGTGGTGAATTTTGAAGCGGATGCGTCTTTGATTGGGCAATTCGTACAAGTTCGTATCACCGAAGCTTTGCGGAATTCTTTGCGCGGTGAATTAGTGACTGCTTAAAATGTCCAATTTTGAAAAAGCGGAACTGCACCCCTGAACGTCTAAAATTAACCAACTACTTATTTTTAAGTATTGTCTATTAAGTTTGGGTGCAGTAATACTTTAAATTTCCTGTGTATTTTAATAAGCTGCACACAGATTTAAGTCCTAGGGCGTGTCATTAATTAGGTTTTAACAGAAAGTAGCCCGTTTAAAAACCTAAAAACCAGCCCCCAACTCCCTAAAGGGGCTAAACACAAACAAGTTATTTAATGTTTAATATTTTAAGTCCCCTTTAGGGGGGGGCACAGTTAAAACTTATTTGATGACACGCCCTAGCCATATCCACACCTTACTCTTTAGCGTTTCCTACAAATGACCACATTTCATCGCATTCTAAGCACAACTTCCCTTTTTTTTTACAGGCTGTGGCTCTAGGCGTTGTTTCTCGTATAAACGGTTTACATAACGTTGCAACCATGTCCCTGAGATTCCTGTGAATCGGGCTATACTGCGTAGGGGTAACTTTTCTTTTAACAAGTCATCTATCTGCGCCCACGTCTCTTGGCTTATATATTTCTTTTGGGGTTGTTCTACAAATTGACGACCACACTCACGACATTTATAGTT
>JBDLSS010000319.1:0-9809 GCA_039799345.1 Pseudomonadota bacterium | reverse complement strand
TACCGTATAAAATCCTTATCGGTAAAGTGAATTATTACCGCCCATTCCCCGACTCGTTGACTGCACTGGAAATAAGTATGCGTATTAAGCAAGGACAAGACCCCGTTTTTAAAGACCGTGTGCTGATTAATAACCCCAGCTTTCCTGGTATTCAGCGCAAATCGGGCGCGGGAAAATGGGTGGGCGCGGCATTATTAGCCAGCAGTTTGGGCGGTGTGGGCTATTATTTTTATCCGACTTCAAGCACAACCAGCCAGCCCGTTCCTGCAACTCCTGTCGAAACGCTTGCCGCCAAACCCAGTGAAGTTAAAGAAGTTAAGCCCGCCCTTAAACCCAGCGCAACTGCTCACAAACCTCATGAACCCAGTAAACCCGCCGTTGCAGCAGTCCCACAACCCGACACTGCTGAAAGTTTATTGAACAAAGCACGCGGGCAAATTGCCAAATTACGGCTGACTTCGCCCGAGGGTGATAATGCCTATGCGACTTATCAAGCCTTGATGAAACTTGACCCGAAACAAGCCCAGCCGATTTTAGATGAAATTGTGGGTTGGTATGTTGAACAAAATAAGAAATTGATTGAAAAAGAAAAGTTCAGCGAAGCTCATAAAAATTATGAAAAATTGCGTGAACTCGCACCGCAACATGCGAGCGTTCTCAAATTATTTGATGATATTTTGCTGGCTTTGAAACACCGCATTGAAGTGCAACTGGCAGCGGAACATGTATTATTGCCCAAAAATGACAGCGCGTTTGCCCATTATCAAGAATTGCACAATTTCGCCCCCGAACAAGCGGCGACTAAACAAGTTTTGCAAAAATTAGTGGCGGCGTTAATGTCGAAAGTGAAAAAGCAGGTTTTCAGTGAACATTATCTTGCCCCGAAAGATGATAATGCGGTTGATACTTATCAAGCTTTATTGAAAATCGCGCCTGCCCAAAAAGAAGTGAAAGAAGCAGTTGCACGTATGGTAAAGCGTCTGCACACCTTGGCAGTGCAGGAAGAAAAAGCGAATAAGCTTAAAGACAGCTTGGAAACGGTGCACAAGGCGTTAAAACTTGCACCTGAAGACAGGTCATTATTGCAATTGCAAGCCCATTTGGAAACGGAAAAGTCGGGGAAGAAGGCGAGAAATTAACTGAACTTACTAAAGGGGGCGATTGTAAAACTGGTGATAATTCTGCTTGCTTCTTGAATAATTTAAAATAAATTTTGTTCAAAAGAAGAAGATCATTCTGAATAGCTTAATATTTCCCGCCACAGGATTACTCATGGATATACAATGCCTTACTCAAAAGCTTGATTTACTTAAACAACGCGCTCATGCCTCCGTGCCCGCCGTCCATGCGATAGAGCACTGGTTATTGGCACATCAAGACAGTTTTGCAATTTCTCGCATCACACCTATCAAAATTGCAGAAGCTTCGCAGTTACCTTTGGCACAAATTGTCCCAGAATTTTTACATGCAGTGCCGCTGGGTTTGTTCGATTTGAATTGGGATATTCACTGCCCGCATTGCTACATGTTGACCAAAGTCTATAATAATTTGCAACAAGCCTCGGGGCAAGGTTATTGCGGCATGTGTGAAGTCGGTTTTGAAACCGATTTCTCCGAACAAGTTGAAATCACCTTTTCGTTAAATAAGTCCATTGATGAGCGCGAATTTCCCCCTGTCTGCGAGCCGCCCCCACAATTTGATTCCCGCTTTAATTTAGGCGTGCCGTATTTACAAACCCACTCTGCTGAAGAAGTCTTTTTAGAAGCAGGCACTTATCATTATTTCTGTCCCGCCACCTTTTCCAAAGGCACATTAATGATTGCCGATGAAGGATGCAGTGCGCCACAAGAATTTCATATCAAACAATTAGCAGAAGGCAAATTTGACCCCGCCGTGATTCATGCACGTAAAGGCACGATTCGTCTCACCTTGACGAACTTGGCTTATCCAATTTCAGGTTTACGCGTGTTTGCAGGCGAGGTTTCAGATTTAACGGGTGAGCATTGCCCCGCAACTTTATCAGGTTTAGATATTCTGCATTATCCTGATTTTAGAAAACTTTTTGGTGAACAAGTGTTATCCAAACGTGAGCAAATGAAAGTCGCCTCGGTGACGATTGTTTTCACCGATATTACAGGTTCGACACAATTGTATGAAAAATTAGGGGATGCCAAAGCCTACAACATCGTGCGTGACCATTTTGATATTTTGTTTGCACAGATTGAAGCTGAAGGTGGCGTGGTTTTGAAAACCATCGGCGATGCGGTGATGGCATCTTTCACGAACAGTAGCGCGGCAGTGCGTAGTTTAGTGGCGGCATTAAGAGATTTCGACCATTACAATCATGAATTGCCCGAAGATGCACGGGTGCAGATTAAAATAGGAATGCACCACGGGCAGGCAATTTTAGTGAATTTAAATGACAGATTAGATTATTTTGGTTCGACAGTGAATAAAGCCGCCAGAGTTCAAGGGATTGCAGACAGTAGCGAAATTTGTTTTTCAGAGCAGGTTTATCAAGATGCGCGTTTTCAAGAGGCACTGGCGCAATTGAAACTGGACATTGTCAGCCGTGATTTAGTGAATCTCAAAGGCTTAGATGGACAGCAAGTGGTGTACAAAACCCGTTTATCACGTTGATTTGTAAGTTGTTAATTTAAAAGTTCTCGTTCCCGCGCTCCCGCGTGGGAATGTCCACTGCATCGCTCCAGCGGCACGTTTTGACTGACTATTTTTTAACTTTTAAAATTTGTGGCACTTGTCAGCAGGTTACAAACTCAACGCAAACATCCACGCATCTTCACGCCCTTTTTTGGCGGGATAATAATTGCGTCTTGTCCCAATTTGATTAAATCCCATATTTTCATAGAGATGTAGCGCAGTTTGATTAGAAGCCCGCACTTCTAAAAATAGCGTATCCACCCCCAATGCCCGCACTTGTGCACACAAAAATTGCAGCAACACTTTGGCATAAGCTTTGCCCTGCTCGCTTGGAATAATGCAAATATTCAACAAACTGGCTTCATCAAGTACGGTGGACAAAATACCATAACCAATCGCTTTACCATCTAATTCCGCAAATATCGCCAAATTGCCCGCATTAAAACAGCTTTTGAAAATTTCCTCCGTCCACGGAAATTCATAACATTGCCGTTCGATTGCCATGACTTCGGGTAAATCTTCTACTAGAATTGTTCGAAAACTTAAAGGCTTAGGATTGGCTGACATGAGATGCTTCGTTGAAAATGCGTTGCGCTAATTGTAAATCTTGCCAGGCTTTACGTTTTTCAGTGGGGCGACGCAATAAATAGGCAGGGTGATAGGTGGCAATTAAGGGCACTCCTTGATAAAACCAGCGTTGTCCGCGTAATTTGCCAATGGCGGTATCGGTATTTAATAAATATTGGGCGGCGGTTGAACCCACGGCAAAAATCAGTTTTGGACGAATTAAGGCAATTTGTTGCTGTAAAAAAGGAGTACAACTGACACGCTCTTCAGGCGTGGGCACGCGATTATCGGGCGGGCGACATTTGAGCACGTTGGCAATATAAACCGCATCGCGTGATAAACCAATCGCTTGCAGCATGGCAGTTAATAATTTCCCTGCTCGGCCCACAAAAGGTTCGCCTTGTTCATCTTCGTCTGCACCGGGGGCTTCGCCAACAATCAGCCAATCGGCTTGCTTCTTGCCCACGCCGAACACGGTTTGTTTACGGGTGAGATGTAAGCCACAGGCGGTGCACGCGGCAACTTGTGAACGCAGAGTTTCCCATTCGGTTAAATTAACTGGTGTGACAGGAATAACAGGTGTTGTAATTTCAGGCATGGCAGGCGTTGGCAAGGGCATCGTTTCGATAATTTGTGGAACTGCCACTTGCGAAATTTGAGGGATAACCTGTGTTTCAGACATGGCAACTACGGGCGATTCCACAGAGAAATTTTCAACTGGCTGTGGGGGCAAATTACGCCGCACCCACACGGGAATATCCATGATTTGCAAATAGCTTAGATAATCAGGCGTTGACATGGTGATAATAATACGGCTCGAGGATGGGTTTGAAATGTCATAGTTGTCTGAATCAGGATTTACAGGATTAACGGATTTTCAGAATTAAAAAACATTTAGATATGGGGTTAATCCTGCTTAATTCAGATAATTCTGTAAATCCTGATTCAGACAACTATTTAGCAAGCGACGTAGGATTCAGTAGTGGCAGAATTACTTTTTCCAATTTTTCAGCAGTCAACTCGCCCGGATGACGCGAAATCATGATGCCTTTGCGATCCAGCACCACGGTATACGGCATTGCTCCAATACGATTACCAAAACTTTCGGCAATGCTGCGCATTTTGCTGTCGTCAGGATCAAGTAAAATCGGATAATTCAATTTGGTATTTTCGACGACCCGACGGATTGCCTCGCGATTATCCATCGCAACGCCCACAAATTGCAAACCTTGTTGTTGGTAACGTTGTTGTAATTCAATAAAATGGGGCAATTCATTCACACAAGACACACACCATGCCGCCCAGAAATTCATCACTACGACACGCCCATCCCATTCAGCATTATGGTGAGGATTACCCTCTAAATCAGGTATTGTGAATGCGGGACGTAAGACTTGCTTCTCAATTTCTAAGGTGGGTTCAAGTAAGGTGGGTTGATCGTGTACATTGGGATTACGGTTAAATAAACTGTAACCAATACTGGCGGTGAGTGCACCTAAGCCCAGAATTAAGAATGCCACAACGAACTTTTTCATGGTGAACCAGTTATCTTACTCAAATGTTGACGAAATTCGGCGGCGGGCATAAATCCAATAATCCGTGCAGCCTGTTGTTCTTGTTGCTGTTTAAAAAATAAAATGGCAGGAGGACCAAATAAATTAAATTGTTTATATAACGCTTTGTCTTGTGTGTCATTGGCGGTGACATCGGTTTGCAGCAAAATCACATTTTTCAAAGCTTGTTGCACACTGGGATCATTAAACGTCAAGGTTTCCATTTCTTTACAGGAAACACACCAGTCTGCATAAAAATCCAACATGACCACTTTGTCACGCGCTTGGACTAATTCTTGCCGTAAAGCTTCGATACCTTTAATGCGTTTGAAGACGGTTTCAGCAGTTGCGGCACGACTGTTACTCACCAAGTTTTGAAACTTCAGCGGCTGAAAGCGATCATAATTGCCACTCGCCACCCCAATAAGCTGTAATATACCATACACTAACAAGATAATCCCGAAACCTTTCCACAGCTTACGCCATCCTGTTACGCCCGCACCTAAATTATCGACCGCGCCCATGTAAATGGCAGAAACAATTAATAAACTTGCCCACAACAATAAACTCAGCACTGGGGGCAAAACCCGTTCCAGCATCCAAATTGCGACTGCAAGTAACAACACCCCGAAAATTGCTTTAACACCATCCATCCATTCGCCCGCACGCGGCAACACATGCCCTGAAGATGTGCCGATTAAAATCAAAGGAATACCCATGCCCATGCTCAGTGCGAATAAGGCGAATCCCCCAAACACCGCATTTCCCGTTTGCCCAATATAAATCAGTGCGCCCGCCAAGGGAGCTGCCACACAAGGCCCAACAATCAACGCGGACAATAAGCCCATGATTGCCACACCGAATAAGCTACCGCCTTGCTGTTTGTTGCTGACATGGGTGAGTTTGGTTTGAATAAAACTCGGCATTTGCAGTTCATAAAACCCAAACATTGACAGCGACAATGCCACAAACACCAGCGCAAAAGCAGAAATAACCCAAGTATTTTGGAAAGCCGCTTGTAAATTTTCACCCAATAAACCTGCAAATACGCCTGCAATACTGTAGGTTAAAGCCATCGCTAATACATAAGTGAGCGACATGATGAAGGCGCGGCGCGTGGTGACATGTTTGCCTTCGCCGACAATGATGCTCGATAAAATCGGAATCATCGGGAATACGCAGGGCGTGAACGATAGCAACAAACCAAATCCGAAAAACATCAATAAGCTATACCACACGCTGCTATTTTGTAATAAACGAGTAATACGGTCTTGCTCGGAAATATTTTCGACGGGCGCGGGTTTCGCTACAACATTGGGCGCAGAGGCAACAGGATTAACCGCCGCGCCCTGTGGCACAATTAAGGGCAAAGTTTTTTCTATTGGGGGATAGCATAATCCTGCGGAGGCGCAACCTTGATAACTGATATTTAAGACTAATTCTGAAGCCGCGCCCAAATTTTCAACAGGCAATTTTACTTCTAAACTGTGCTCGTAAATTTCGACTTTCCCAAAACTGGGGTCGTCTTTGGTTTTGCTGGGGGGGAAAATCGGCGCGCCTAATTTTGCCGCGCCCGTTGCCACATTAAACTTTAAACGCTGTTGATATAAATAATAGCCTTCTGCAATCTGCCATTTCAGCACGATTTGCTGAGGGGAAGACATGTGTGCAGAAACCACAAAAGCTTGCTCGGGGTCGAGAAACTCATTACTGGCAACAGGCGCGGTTTGAAAGTTTAAAGCACTCGATTTACCGAACACGCCATTATTGAGGGCGGGCGAACTTTCCGCAGCCGAGACTAAGGACGCAATTAGGCATAAACAAGTGAAGACAAGGGCGCGGCACATCATTATTCAGGCTTCGGCTTGGTGATGAGCATATTATCCATCCAGTCAAAATAACTGGGCGAACCTGTTTGAATGGGTAAAGCAATTAATTCAGGTTCTTCATAGGGATGAAGTTGCAATAACAAGGTTTGTAAATGCGGATAACAATCTTCACGGGTTTTCATCAACATCAGAATTTCTTGATCTTGCATCAATTCTTCTTCGTAAAAATACCAAGATTGCATGGCAGGCAACATATTCACACAGGCGACTAAATGCTGTCCTAAAACTTGGGTTGCCAAACGTTCCGCCACTTCACGCGAGGGGCAGGTGGTCATCACTAATAAGTAATTTGTCGTTTCCATAAGATTTATTTGTGTTCTCAAGTGGAGTTTGCTAGTTTTAACCCCAGTTTGTTAAAAAAGGCATGTGCCTGCTTAGGGTTTTGTTTCAATCCATACCCAAGTTCATCTATCGAGTGACCATAAAGGAAATTGGATGAAGTTATTTCGTTATCTTGCGGTGTTATTTATCGTTATACCAATTATTGAAATTTACCTGTTTGTACAAATGGGCAATTTCATCGGCTATCTGCCCAGCATTGCCTTGTTAATTTTGATGGCAATTTTTGGGACGTATTTACTGCGTACTCAAAGTGCAATCACGATCAGCCGTTTACAACAAATGATTCAGCAAGGTGAATTACCGACAGCCGCCTTGTTAGAAGCTATTTTACTCTTATTATCGGGCGTGTTGTTACTTGCCCCCGGATTTTTCACCGACATCCTTGGCTTATTATGTCTGATTCCGTGGACACGTAAGGGCATAGTGCACTTGATTTTACGCTATGGCATTCCCTTATTGTACCGTCGACGCGGTGCACAAGCTGCCAATGAGTCAGAAATCCCACGTCCTGAACCTTCAGTACAAGCGCGTAACACCGTGATTGAAGGCGAATTTCGGCGGGAAAGTTAAGCGGTAGACTGCAATGTAGTCGCGTGTTGGCAAGGAGCTAGGGTGATAAGTTGCAGAAAACCACTTGGCAAAGCCTGCAATTTTGTCTATTATCGAATATCATGTTTCACTAATTATCACACACCGCTTAATTATGTACTCCATTGACTCAACAATTCATACGATTGTACATGTCCGCAACGGACAGGTAATGGCGTGCGTTTCCCCCCGTAATACCCTCCTCCTGAGCAGTCTGCGACTGCTGCCTTAGGGCAGCCTACATCATTCGCCCGTCGAGGGCAGTTTTGCGCATCCTTCTTTAATCTATATTGACAATCCTATTCAGGAATTACGGAGCTATTATGACTGACAAACTCATTATATTTGACACAACCTTGCGTGACGGCGAACAAAGTCCCGGCGCGTCCATGACCAAAGACGAAAAAGTGCGCATTGCGAAAGCTTTGGAACGATTAAAAGTCGATGTCATCGAAGCAGGTTTTCCCGCCGCCAGTGTGGGCGATTTTGAAGGGGTCAAAGCCGTTGCCCAAGCCGTGCGTGAAAGCACGATTTGTGCATTAGCGCGTGCCGTGGATGGGGATATTGACCGTTCTGCGGAAGCGTTAAAATCTGCGAAATCTGCACGCATTCATACCTTTATTGCAACTTCTCCCATCCACATGCAAATGAAGCTTTGCATGTCTCCCGATCAAGTGGTTGAACGTGCGGTGGCTGCGGTCAAACGCGCTCGACGTTACACCGATAATGTGGAATTTTCCCCCGAAGATGCAGGACGTTCGGAAAGCGATTTTCTTTGTCGGATTATTGAGGCAGTGATTGACGCAGGCGCGAGCACGATTAATATTCCCGACACCGTTGGTTATAACTTGCCTGACCGTTTTGGGCGTTTGATTGCAGAATTGCGTGAACGTATTCCCAATGCCGACAAGGCGGTTTTCTCGGTACATTGCCACAATGACTTAGGGCTTGCGGTTGCTAACTCTTTGTCTGCGGTGCTCAATGGGGCGCGTCAAGTCGAATGTACGATTAACGGTTTGGGCGAGCGTGCGGGTAATGCGGCTTTAGAAGAAATCGTGATGGCAGTGCGCACCCGTCAAGACATTTTCCCTTGCGATGTGACTTTAGACACCACGCAAATTTTGAATTGTTCACGTTTGGTTTCAACAATCACGGGTTTCCCAGTGCAACCCAATAAAGCCATTGTCGGCGCGAATGCGTTTGCGCATGAATCGGGTATTCATCAAGATGGCATTTTGAAAAGTCGTGAAACTTACGAAATCATGCGCGCAGAAGATGTGGGCTGGCATACCAATAAAATGGTGTTGGGCAAACATTCGGGGCGCAGCGCGTTTCGGGCGCATCTTAAGGGTTTGAATATTGAGTTCGCCTCTGAAGAAGAACTCAATGCCGCATTCTCGCGTTTCAAAGAGTTGGCGGATAAAAAACACGAGATTTATGACGAAGATTTGCAAGCCTTGGTTTCGGATTCCGTATCTACAGAACGCGAACACTTGAAGTTAGTTTCTCTCAAAGTCTGTTCTGAAACAGGTGAAACCCCGCACGCTAAAATCACCTTGAATATTCAAGGGGTCGAGAAAAGTTCTCATGCACGCGGCAGTGGTCCTGTGGATGCAACTTTTAAAGCGATTGAGTCACTTGTGCAAAGTCATGTTACTTTGTTAGTTTATTCGGTGAACAACGTTACCAATGGCACGGATTCGCAAGGTGAAGTCGGGGTACGTTTGGAAAAAGGTGGACGTGTGGTCAATGGACAAGGCGCGGATACGGATATTGTGATTGCTTCGGCAAAAGCTTATATCAATGCGTTAAATAAGATTACCGCACCGACTGAACGGCAACATCCTCAAAACGCGCCTTTGTAAACGGCATCAACTTAAACAAAATGTGGGCAAGGTTGGGATTTAACCTTGCCCAAGTTTTTTGCACACTATCAAAAATTTTTACGCCTTATGGCACTTATCTTGCGTAACACTCTGGATAAATTGATTAACAGCTTATCTAAACCTAGAGATTCTCAGATGAAAGCCTTATCGCCTCCGCTTAAAATTGCGTTGATTTATTGTTTTTTTGGTGTGTTGTGGATTTTTTTCTCAGATAGATTGCTGGGTTTATTAATCAGTGATCATCAGACGCTCAATGTGTTACAGACGTTTAAGGGCTGGATTTATGTGGCAATCACCACTTTATTGCTGTACTTATTAATTAA
>JBDLSS010000318.1:0-3307 GCA_039799345.1 Pseudomonadota bacterium | reverse complement strand
TTCAACCACATAAGGAATATTTTCGTCTGCCAGAATTTTCATAAATAAGTTTTAGATTTCACACTTAAAAATTTAAAGAAGTTTGTACTAAACACGCTTTCACGGGCGCGAAAGAACGGCGATGTTCAGGGGTTGCCCCGTATTGCTGTAAGGCGGCTAAGTGCTGTGCAGTGGCATAGCCTTTGTGTTGTTCAAAACCATACTGCGGATATTGTTCAGCCAAGACGCACATTTCCGCATCACGGCTGACCTTTGCCAAAATTGACGCGGCACTGATGGCGGGTTCTGAGCTGTCACCTGCGATAATTGCTTGCGCAGGACACAATAATTCAGGGCAAAATTTGCCATCAATTAACGCCAATTCAGGCAATACATTCAAAGCTTCGACGGCGCGTTTCATTGCCAATAAACTGGCGTGAAAAATATTCAGTTCATCGATTTCTGCAACCTCAGCGCGTCCCAAAGCCCACGCAAAGGCATGTTCTTTAATCTGTGCGGCTAAATATTCACGGCGTTTTGCAGTCAACTTTTTGGAATCTGCCAATCCTATAATGGGGTGCTCGGGGTTTAAAATCACCGCCGCCGCCACCACTGCCCCAACTAATGTGCCACGTCCCACTTCATCCACCCCCGCAACCCAAGGGAATTTTTTTGCATTCATCTGTGCTTAAGCCCTGTAAAAATCGCCAAAATGCCCAATATCTTAAAATATTTCAGTCGCATCCCTAAGCGTGTAGGGAGCTGAATGTGCTATGATTAAACCCGCAACTTTGCTCGATGCAAGTGACTAAGCCCTTGTCAGGCTTCTCTAAGCCACATAAAATTCTTATTTTGACCTTAGTCACAAGTCACGGCTTCCCTGTATCGGGCAACTCACGGCTTTATAACACAGAACTTAAGCACTGATCGCAAGCCTCTCATGTTTTATTATGGGAGACTGCGTCAACTACTCAACTCGCGGCATTACAAATTATACAATGCGAGTTACCATCTTACTCAATGCTAAATATAACGGAGCAGATACATGGCTTGGAATGAACCCAGTGGTAATGGGAATAAAGACCCTTGGGGTCATCGTAAAAACGAACAAGGCCCTCCTGACTTAGATGAAATTTTTAAAAAATGGCAGGAAAAACTAAAAGGCTTGTTCGGCGGAAAACCTTCAGGTAATGGCTCGGATGGTAACGTGAGCATGGGTGTGCTCGGTGCTATTTTAGTCCTGCTGTTAGTGGTTTGGGGAAGTTTTGGGTTTTACACCATTCAACCCGCAGAACAAGGGATCGAAACTTATTTCGGTAGTTATACTAGAACCACGCAACAAGGTTTGAATTGGCATATTCCCTACCCTATTGAAGCAGTTCAAAAGATTAACGTAGAGCAAATGCGCGCTGTCAACCATAAAGCTTTAATGTTGACCCAAGATGAAAATATGGTCGAAATTGAGTTAGTGGTGCAATACAACATCAAACCCGATGGCGCAAAAGATTACTTATTCAAAGTGCGTGACCCTGACAGCACCTTGCATCAAGCCACAGAAAGCGCGCTGCGAGAAGTTATCGGTAATGGCAAAATGGATGAAGTGTTGACGGGACAACGGGATCGTGTTGCCAGTGATACTAAAAAATCTTTGCAAAATATCTTAGACCGTTATGAAACGGGCTTACAAGTTGCCAGCGTCAACATGCAAAATGCACAACCGCCTGAAGCCGTACAAGATGCGTTTGCGGACGTGATTAAAGCGCGTGAAGACGAAGAACGCATTAAAAACAAAGCCCAAGCCTATGCCAATGAAATTCGTCAACGCGCAGGCGGTTATGCGGAAAAGTTACGTCAAGAAGCGCAAGCTTATAAAGCGCAAGTGATTGCGCGGGCAGAAGGTGAAACGCAGCGTTTTATTAGTATTTTGAATGAATACAATAAAGCCCCTGAAATTACGCGGAAACGGATTTATTTAGAATCAATGGAAACGGTGATGTCTAGCACCAGTAAAGTGTTAATGGACACGAAACACGGTAATAATATTATGTATTTACCCTTAGATCGTTTAATGGGTAATTCCACGCTTGCCGCGCCCCAAATTTCACCCCCTGTTGCTAATAATAATCCCCCTCCCCCTGCTGCGCCCACAGAAGAGCGTCCTCGAGATGGACGTTCGCGTGATCAGGATGATTCGCGTTCGAGAGGTACTCGCTAATGTCACAAGGTAAATTTGTCGGCGTATTAACGGCACTGTTGTTATGTTTGGTCATTGGCAGCATGTCCCTGTTCACTGTGCAACAAAATGAACTCGCGTTAATCCTGCGTTTTGGGAAGATTATCAGCGGCGATTATGCACCAGGCTTACATGTCAAAGTGCCGATGTTGGACAGCTTACGGATTTTCGATGCGCGTATTCAGAATTTGGATGCAGAACCCGCTCACTTTTTGACCAAAGAAAAGAAGAATCTGATTGTGGATTCTTACGCGAAGTGGAAAATTATTGATCTCAATACCTATTTCACTTCAGTGAGTGGCAGCACTGACCGTGCGGGCAAGCGTTTGGCAGAAATCATTGCCGACGGTTTGCGCAGTGAGTTCGGGAAACGCACCATTCAAGAAGTGGTTTCTGGGGATCGGGCGCAAATCATGGATTTAATTACCCAACAAGCCAATCAACGGATTAAGCAATTTGGGATTGAAGTGATTGATGTGCGGATTAAACGCATTGAATTGCCGAAAGAAGTCAGTACTTCAGTATTCCGCCGTATGGAAGCCGAACGTGAACGCGATGCCAAAAACTTACGTTCACAAGGTGAAGCGGAAGCTCTGAAAATTCAAGCGGAAGCGGATCGTGGCAATTTGGAAACTTTAGCCAATGCAGAACGCGATGCAGAACAAATTCGCGGTGAAGGCGATGCACAAGCTTCTGAAATTTATGCACGTTCTTATGGCAAAAATCCTGAGTTTTACGGTTTCTATCGCAGTTTGATGGCTTATCGCAAATCCTTTAGCAATAAAAACGACATCTTAGTGTTACAACCCGAGTCAGAATTTTTCGGATATTTTAATCAACTGAAAGGCTCAACTACCCCTGATCTTCCGCCTGTGAAAAGAGAATAGTCCTCATGGCTTGGGATGATTTGTTAGCCGCCTTAGCCTTGGTGATGGTGGTCGAAGGGATCATGCCATTCCTAAGCCCTGAGAATTTGCGTAATAGCCTGCGTGTCTTGCTCAGCATGGATGACGCAGCATTACGCATCATGGGTTTAGTGAGCATGGTGATTGGTTTGATTTTGCTGTATTGGGTACGTGGATGAGTTATCAAGAT
>JBDLSS010000317.1:0-14128 GCA_039799345.1 Pseudomonadota bacterium | reverse complement strand
AAAAAAGGTGAAGATTCCTTCATTAAAGTGCCTATTGGAACGCGGGTGTTTGATGATGAAACTGATGAACTGATTGGCGATTTAGTCCAGCATGACCAAGAATTATTGGTGGCACAGGGTGGCGAACATGGTTTAGGGAATTTACATTTCAAAACCAGTACCAATCGTGCGCCGCGCCGTATCACTTTGGGGCATCCCGGTGAAGCGCGTAAACTGCGTTTAGAATTGCAAGTCTTAGCCGATGTCGGTTTGCTCGGAATGCCCAATGCAGGAAAATCGACGTTTATTCGTTCTGTGTCTGCGGCGCGTCCCAAAGTGGCTGATTATCCGTTCACGACTTTGCATCCGAATTTAGGCGTGGTCGATATTGACCGTGAGCGCAGCTTTGTGATTGCGGATATTCCCGGTTTGATTGAAGGGGCAGCGGAAGGCGCGGGTTTGGGTTTCCAATTCTTACGCCATTTGTCACGCACCCGTTTATTATTGCATCTGGTCGATATTCTGCCGCCTGAGGGCAATCCTGCGGAACAAGTGGTGAAAATCATTCACGAGCTGGAAAAATACGATCCTGAATTGGCGAGAAAAGAACGCTGGTTAGTGCTGAATAAATTAGATTTGCTGTTGCCTGAAGAACAAGCGGCACACTGCCAAATGATTTTGGATGAATTGCAGTGGCAAGGGAAAGTTTTCCAAGTGTCTGCGGTGACGGGCGAGGGCTGTCGTGATTTGTGTTATGCGGTGATGCACCGTTTTGAAGAATTGGCTGAAATTGCGGCGATGAGTCCGCCTGAAGAGAAATCTGAACCACAATTCACACAATTTACATAATTGTCTCAATTACACAGATTATTTTTAATTATGTGAATTGCGGTAATTATGTGAATTGTGGTTCAGACAAAGAAAGCCCCGATGTTTTAACGAACATCGGGGCTTTTGCGTTTCAATCGCCTGCATTGGCGAGGTAGGTTGCAACCATTATGAAAAAAATTACTTCGTAATACTCTTATTGGGTTTCAATCGCCTGCATTGGCGAGGTAGGTTGCAACGGAAATTGCGGTGTTAGGCTATTGAGGGCGGACATAAAGTTTCAATCGCCTGCATTGGCGAGGTAGGTTGCAACCGTCGTATCTCAACTGAGCAATGCGGGTATCATCCGTTTCAATCGCCTGCATTGGCGAGGTAGGTTGCAACTGCCTTTTTCGTCAGGGCCCAGAAAACCCGTTTCAATCGCCTGCATTGGCGAGGTAGGTTGCAACCCCCACGTCGAAAATAATTGCATAGTTTTCATAAGATTGCAAGCGAGATTTGGCTGCCATTTTATGTCCAAAAAGTTCTACTCTCCAGCACGTTTTTTGCATGACGAAAAAGTATAAATAAATCAATCTGATACAAATTTCATTTTTTAAGAAATATGCCATTTTTGACACCTGAGAAAAGTTCTACTCTCTTCTTGATTTTAAAAGAGTTTTTTATTTTTTGTTGTCTGAATCAGGATTCACAGGATTTAGTAAATTTTCAGGATTAAAGATAAAACATGATGATGTGGGTTAATCCTGTTAAATTCGGATAATCCTGCAAATCCTGATTCAGACAAACACCCTCAATTTGTCCGCAAAGTAGGCAATGCCTGATCTGCTTCAATTGGGCGCAGAGCTTGCGAGTTTTGATGATTTGGCAGGTTCTCATTTTTCCCAAACCACTGGAAAGTTTCTTCTTCCTCTTTTTTCTCTCTCACGTGTTCATTAGTCAACGGTGGTTTCACAGAAACCCCATTCTGTAACTTTGCAGGATTTCCAACTGTGTTCAACAAGTTTAAGCTGGTTTTATCAATCAACGACTTATCCGCGTAAAAATCCGAGCTTTTTAGCTCAGTCGCCGTTTTCAGTGCCTCAAATTCGGTGGGATACAAAACTCCCCATTCTGTGGATTCAATTGTGCCCCGCAAGGTTTGATGATAACGCGCTGTCTCATAAAACCCCTCTAAACTATAACGTTCTGCGCGATTAATCAAAAATACGCCCATGATGTCTATTTTCACCGAACCCAAGCCTAAAGCTTTCCCCAAACCTAAACGGTGTTGAAACGCATCGGAAGGATACAAACTGTGAATTAACAGATTTAATTCGGCTTCGCTGAGGTTGTCAAAATCGACATGAAAATAGAAATTTTCTCCTGCAGCAATGGGTTGGCAGCGTACTTTTTGCTTCAAATTATCACCGTTAGCAGTTATCCAAGGTTTTTCCTGAATATCTGTTGCAGCATGGTGTAAATACACTTTGCGCCCATTGGGTCGATGCTGTCCCAACGTTAAATCGATTTTTTTAATGTGTCTTTCTTGCTTAGGATCGCTAGGATGAAAATACATCGCAGGTGAAGGCGGTTTCGGGCTGCTGAGAATTTTTAAAGTCACTAATTCGGGTTTTACTGGGTTTTCAGGTTTCACCTGCTTTGTCGAAACAGCATCATGAAAACGCACCCGAGAAGCTAAGGCACGGGCTTGTTTTGTTTCCTTATTTTTGCCATCTTCAACCACACCGAATAAACATTCAGCAGGCGTTAACGAGTCACGCAACGGATTCCAAGGTAATAAGTCAGGGTCAATCTGAGAAAAAAACTCATGACTTTCGCCTTTTATCAATTTTCGCCAAATCGATGAAAAACTAATCTCGCTAACTTCAATTTTCCCCGCATTTTCACAAATGTCAAAAAATACCAATTGTCCCGATTTCGGTTGCCAACTCTCATAACCTTTGGGCAAAAAAGGCAGATTTTCATCTTCATCATGGCGTTCTTTAGCAAGCGTGCAAAAGTTCTCGATGACAGCGGTGGGAATAGGAATTGCCTTTGGGATTTTGGCAATAGGGGTAACAGTATTAATAGGGTAAGGAATAAAAAACTCCTGTTTTTTAGTTTTAGGCATAGATTCTTCTCTGCCCTCAATCCCCAATATACGTAAAAATCCACGGACGTAATTTTTAAGCTCTGATGGGTGAAGTTTTTTGCTTTTGCACAGGCTTTTGTATTCATCTACGGTCAGGATTTCACTGATAGGTTGACCTAACAAAAGTTTTTTTTGCTCACTTCGCAAAGTTTCCTTCTCAGGTTTTGTTAGTTTTCCATAAAAATATTCTTGATGATCGACATCATGGAATGATTGTAGAGAAGGATGTTTATCAAGATAGCTGTCTGGGATAAATCCTAGTGGCGCATCTGTTTTCCCGTTTGCTTTTTGATACCCAAGAACTGGAGCAACCAGTCTATATTTTAGAGGCGTTGTTCCCCCAAAAACATTGCGCCACTGCTCATTCAGGTGATGAGGAACAGTGAGTGGCAAAATCTCAAATTGTGATGGATTATTTTTATTTTCACGTAAAATCCCAATGGCAGACAAACCATTTTCCACAGGCTTACGCACAGAATACCGCCGCTTTTCCAAAACCCGCAAACTCGACTGACTCAAAGTTTCTGCAACACTTCCAATCACACCCCGCAAACTATTCGCAGGCAAAGCAGTTTTTCCGTCACGTTCAAACGGCAACACTTCGCTGGGTTCTTGTGAATTATCATCACGCTTTTCTTGTTGTCCCCCAACCATTGTCGGAGTCTTCAAATGAACCCGTGCCACAATTCTCCCAGATTGGGTGTTTTTCTCCCATAAATCATGACGAATACCCTTGTATCCTTCCGCAATCTTTTCATAAAGAACTTTGGGCGTAGGCTCACCATTAACTTTGCCAGTGACAGGAATAAAATTATAGGGATGGTGAAATTCAGGCATGATTTATCCTCCTAAGCAATAATGATACTCGACAAAAAAACAGCCAGCACACATGGTTTTTTGTCAAAATTTTTTGTTATCATAGCAATAAGTTATTCAGTTTGACTACAGGAATTGTCCATGTTAGCCCCAGAAAAAACTAGCTTATTATGTCCTTGCAATGACCTTGAAAGTCACACGATTTTAGAGCTGGCACACAGCCTAAAACTCGACGTTCATCAGATTGCAGGCGAGTGGGGTTTAACTTTAGACAAAGCCCTTGCACAAATCGCAGACCTCAATAGTTTGCGCGAAAATGTGCTGCTGGTCGAAATGCCCGATAAAAGCGGCGTTTTGCTGACGAAATTGCAAAGTTTGGGAAAAACCGTGTATGAAATTGACCATCATCAATACGGCGCTCAAAAAAGCACGGCGGTACTTTCTTCATTGGAACAATTTGCCCATTTAATGAATCACAAATTGAACGCAGAACAACTCAAAATAGCAATTAATGATCGTGATTTTTTAATGGGTTTATCGCGGGCTGGCGTGCCGTGGGAAGAAGCAAAAAAATTACGTGAACGTGAGTGGGAAATCCGTGGACAGGCTAAAATCATGGGTCAAGCGCGTGCTTTTTTGGCTAAAAATATGGCTGAAAATGTCCGTGATATGGAAGACGTGCGCCTTGTGTTGTCGCCTGAAGAATATTCAGGAATTATGCTGGAAGCCGCGCAATTTCCCACGGAAACAGATTACAACGAAGCGGCAAATAAGCGCGAAGCCATCACACTGAAAACCGTGCTGATTCTGCATCATCGTAAGGATAATCCTGAAAAAATTTATCAAGTTGAATTTGCAGGCCCTGCAAAATATAAACAAGCCTTAGAAGAGTTACGCAAGCAGCCCCAATGGGAAAAAGATTTCACCATCTGGCAAGGCGGCGAATCAGGCTTCTTTTTTGGAGCTGGGGCAAAACATGAACTGGCGTGTTTTGATGACTTGGTTTCTCAATTATTGGATATTTGCCTAAATTATGGGCGACCTTTGCGGCATTATGGCTGCACTTTTTATGTGCCCTTGGATTTATTCTTAGAGGCAGATTTAGAAAAAGATAAAAAACTGGGTTTATTGAAAAAACCTGATGACAATGTTTTTGAAGAACACAAAATTGACCTTGAACAGGATATTAATAAAGGCAATCTCGAGAAACCTATAGGACAAGAACATCAAGCTTACGTTTATTTATTGCCGCACATTCGTGATTTAGCATTCTCGGTGAAAGACGCAACATCATCAGCCAAGCCGATTCGTCATTTTCGTTTGAAAAATCTGGAGGATACCAGCTTATCGTTGTGTGCAGCGCAGGGTGAAATTGTCACAATTATCACTGATGTTTCCTTATTTGAATATTTTAATGAATTGTATGTGTTAGCTGTGACAGTAAAACCCAAAATTACTATCGATAACAACAGTAGTTTAAATCGTGATAATGCAACTTGGTGGCATGATTTAGTTTTTAGCACATCTGAAGTTTTTTCAAGTATCAAAGCCTTACAATTACAAAATTGGCTGCGTTTCACTAATCAAATGCGGATTATTTACCCCAGCTTTGCCGAGCAATTGTTTGAAGGGAAAATGACTCCTTCCGTGTTGAAAATGCCCACAGAACCAGAACCTATTAGTTTTGGAACAAAAGACAAATTTTCTCCTATTTTATTGCATTGGGTAAAACAGTTTTTCAAAGATGAGCAACTAACAGAGCGTTTAAAATTTTTGCCTGATGATCGGATGTTTGTGTCGGTGGCGTATGGTTTAAGTGGCTTACCTCCTAAAACAGCATACCGACGGGAAGAAATTAAACGTTTGTTCAGCTTGGCTTTATATGTAGATCATGAAGGTGGCACTTTCAGCGATTTAGACGGTTATGCTTATGATCCAAAGTTCACGCAAAATCTTATGCAGCAACATTGTTTAAATCGTTGGGAACAATTGGGCACGCATTTGGGTTATTGTGGCTATGCAAATGCGTATTTAGGTTTTGGCTGGTTTTTTAATGATATTATTGCGCCCTCACACGTTCCTTATATTTATGGGCGAATGCTGTTATTAGCCTTATTTTATCAAGCAACCCTGCGGAATTTTAACCGCCGCGTTAGTTATGCAACCCGAGTGTTATCTGAAAGCGGAGAATCTAAACATTTTAGGGAGTTGCGTAAGAAATTTATTCTATTTACCAATAATCATTGGTTTAGAGAAGTTTCCAATCAAACACAAGGGATTGAAGTGTTTGAGTTGCAAACCAAGAATTTAGGTTTAGAGAAAGAATACGCGCTGATTAAAGATGAAATGGAGCGGGCTGATGAGTATTCAGTCACCTTGCGAACAGAAAAATTCAACACTACCGCATTTTTGTTTGTGTTAGTCACCTTGCTAGTGACTGTTCTCACGGTAGACGGTATTGAAGACCGTGCGTGTCAAAAAACCAATATTTTTGGGTGCTCGTGGTTGTGGCTAGAAGATATTGCAACTTTTAAAGACAATTATGGTTTAGCTGCCTCAATTGCACTCACGGCTATCCTGTTAATTGGATGGCTGTTATGGAACTACAAAAGTAAATGGCAGTTTTGGAAAAAGGCGTAATTCACAATCACACCAAGGAGGAAAACATGCCCACGTATTATTTGCGTATGGAAGGGGTCAATCTCGGCGCGGTATTTGATGATACTAATCAAGTCAGCGTGATTCGTGGGGCAAGTTTTTTATTGCGAGAAGCCACGCAGCAACTTCCAAAATATATCCTTCCTAAAACTTGGAAAGTAATTTCCAGCGGCGCATCGATTGGCTTGTTTTCGTTTGAAGCGGAAAATTTGGAACAAGCGGATAAAATCAAGGAATACGTGGTAAATCATTTAAATACTAATGAAAAATTCCGTCATTTTAGCTTTGTTGTTGATATACAGCCCGCCACCCAAGAATTTCCATACGACAAAGAAGCGGTTTTAGCCCGTAATCGCTTTCACCAAATGCAACAGCTTTCGCTGGTTGTGCCTGAAAAAAATCATTCCGAAAATAGTACGACAGAAATTTGTACTTTAACCAATCTTACGCCTGCTTATAAAAAAGAGGTTGTCGGAAAAGAACCGCAATTTGTTTCTTCTTCAGTAAAAGTGCGTTTAAAGCATGGGCGAGAACAAAAACAAGCTTTTTATAATAAAGAAACAGGAGTTGAATTAGATTTTACTCAAAGTTTACAAGATATTGCAGATAGCACAGGTCAATTAAAAAATAAAATTGCGGTGTTATATCTCGATGGGAATAAATTCAGTTCAATTCAAGAAAAACACTGTACAACACCCGACGCATTGCAAGAATTTGACAGTTTTATGCAAGGCAAACGCCGTGAGTTTTTAACAGCTTTACTTCAAGACTGCATTATTCCAGATAAAGGTTTTTTTAATCACGATTTAGTGCGTTTAGAAACCTTATTGTGGGGCGGTGATGAAATGCTGTTGGTTGTGCCTGCAAATAAGGGTTTAAAACTGTTGCAATTTTTCTATGAGTTTACAGAAGGCTGGGAGTTTGAAGGCAATGATTTAACCCATGCAGGCGGTTTGGTTTTTTGTCGGGCTAAAACGCCAATTCGTCGTATTCGCAAGTTTGCCCAAGAATTAGCTGATGCGGTGAAAGAAAAAAATCGTAAAGAAAATCGTTTTGATTACATGGTATTGGAATCTATTGATTATCCTTCAGAATCTTTGGAAAAGTTACGCGAGAAAATTTTTCCTGATGATTTGATGCAGCAATATCAAGTTTTAAAGCCTTTTAACTCAACTATGTTGGGCGCACTCCAATATCTCAAGCAATATATTTCCAGAACTCAAGCTTATGGCATTGCACACGCTATCACGAATAAAGATGAAGCCGAGTTTGAAGAAAAGCGTGAACGGCTTCGTGTGGTGCTCAATGATTTGCAAGATGCATATAACAAGAAAATTAACACTGAAATTGAGGAAAAACTTAAGTGTGCGTTTCCTGAACAAATCGATCCCGCATTTCCAAAACAGGAAAAGCGGTGGCAATGGCTGCATTTGGTGGAATTGTGGGATTACATTGAAGAGAGTGAAACATCTTTAACTGCGCCCCCAACCTCTTAAAGCACCGTTATTAAGTTAAGCGTAGAATTAGGTTAGATGCGGTGTTTAGCATCCCCCTTTTTCAAAGGGGGTGAAAAGCGAGAAACTTAAAAATACAAAAATGGAACTTTCCCATGCAACAATATGTTTTTGAAGTCAGTTTACAGCTACGCGCTCCCGTGCTCAGCCAAGCGACAGGCGGGCGAAAACATGGTTTAGACACGGTGACTGTGCGCGATGATCATGATATTCCAAGTTTATTGGGCAGTTCGATTCGTGGGAATTTACGCCATGCGTGGCTGGATTTGGCAAAAGCCAGTGAAAAATTGCAAATTGCCCAGATTGAAGAATGGTTAGGCACGCCCTCATTGGAAGAAGGGAATAATTCACCCCAACGCGCCCGTTTATCTTTTTCTTATTATTGGCAAGCCCAGCAAGAAACTAAGCCAAATGTACGCCACCGCATCAGCATTGATGAAAAGACAGGCGCGGTTCAAGAAGGAGCTTTACAAGTCATTGAATCACCATTTATCACAGGTGAAAAAATAGAATTTACGGGAAAAATTTATGCTTTATCAGAAAATGAAGAAGAACTTAAAAATTTATTATTTTGGTTACGGAAAGGTTTAAATTATATTCCTGCCTTGGGCGCATTGCGTGGCGTGGGTTTTGGGCGAGTTGAAAAGATAATTATTTCAGAGCCAAAACCGACTAAAACCAGCACACAAACCGTTCCCAAAACGGCACAATTTGGCATTGCACTAGAATTAGACCGCCCATTTTGCTTTGCGAAACACCACAGCAAAAACAATCATTTTTCCTCTGATACCTTTATCACTGGCGGCGCAATTTTAGGTGTGTTATCCCGATATTTAAAAGATAATTCTGTACTAAAAATCCACTTTAATAAAATTAAAATCTCACACGCTTTTCCCAGCGCAAATCAAAAACGTCCGCTTGCCACGCCACAAAGTTTTGTCGGGGTTAAAAGTGGAGACGAACCCGAAGTTTATGACCTCAGTTTAAAAAACACGGCGGGTTTAATTCATGGCAAAGCCCCTGCTTTTTCACCCGACTGGAAAAAGGAATCGGGCATTGTGGCGGGCTTATGTGGGCAAGTCGAATTATCGCGTTCTGTGCACACCCACACCGCAATCACTGAAAAAGGCGAGCAGGATGAAGACGGACGTTTATTTTCAATGGAAGTGATTCATCCAGATAATTATCAATGGCTTGCAAATGTTAATTGTGAGCAAGTTCCTGAAGCTGTCCGCCCCCAAGTTTTGCAAGAATTGCATCAATTATTTTCCCAAGGTTTGCACGGTTTGGGAAAAACCAAGGCTTCTGCCTCTGTGAATTATTGTGAAACGCCTTATAAATATGCCATTGCTGCCAATGACTTGCCTAAAAAACTGGGCGAAACTTTTGTTTTAATGTTGCAAACGCCTGCCCTATTATTGCCCAATCCTTATGACATTCCGCCCAGCAATGGCGGCACGAAATTGCTCGAGGTTTATGCAGCAGTGTGGAATGCCTTGGCGGGCGAGCAGGCATTTGAATTGTCGCATTTTTATGCACGCCAGCAGTTGGTGGGCGGTGCTTATTTGCAGCAGCGTTTTTGGTCAGAACAAGCGCATTATAATCCTGCCATTCTCACCAGCGCGGGCAGCGTGTTTGTGTTCACGGTGGAAAATCTTGAAAAAACTCGCGAGATTTTAACGCGATGGCTCGCTGATGGTTTGCCACAACATGCTGATACTTTTGGCGGTGAGAATTGGGAACAAAATCCTTATATTGCAAACAATGGTTATGGGGAAATTGTGATTAATCCAAAGTGGGAAAAAATCGCAAGTTTGGAAAGTGCGTGGGAGGAATTGGCATGAGTGCTTATCATCGCGTTTGGATTAAAGGCATTTTAACCAGCCGCAGTGCTTTACATGTGGGCAGTGGCGAAGAAAAATTTACGTCCTTAGTCACCAAAAAACTGGCTGATTCTGATAAAGAAGTAGAGGGACATTACAGCGCGGTTTGTCTGGGTTTGGATGATAAGCCTTATTTACCCGCCTCCAGTTTGCGCGGCTGTCTTGCGGAAATGGCGCGTCGGCTGAAAATTCCAACTGAGTTTTTATTTGGTTTGAAAATAGCAGATTCTGAGAAATATAAAACGGGCTGTTTGCGGGTTTATGATGCCGCGCTGCGTGCTTTTCCTGAATGTACTAAAGAATGGTCAAAACCTAAAAACAAGTTGCCGCATGATACTTTATTGCGAACTTCGGTGGGCATTAATCCGTTGCTCGGGGTGGCGGATGAACACCGTTTGTTCAATGTGGAAATTGTGCCTGCGGGTGCAGTTTTTGAAGTGGAATTTTTATTAGAAGATTGTGAAGACTTGCATTTAAATCAAATGTTGCAGCTTTTGAATGCTTGGGATGGCTCGGCAATGTCCACCCTTGGCGGCGGGAGCGGTGTGGGGCGTGGGCGGGTGGTTTGGGCATTAGAAAAGTGCAGCGTTTTAGATAATGCGGGTTTAAACAAGTGGTTAGCTTCGGAAGATGAAAGTTTAGAACAGTATGATGAAAAGTATTATCGTTTAATAAAAGAATTCTCTGATGTGCCTAAAAATGAAGAAGTTGCTTTAAATTCAGTGCAATTTATTTTGAAGCCGCAAGGTTCTTTTTTGCTGCATGACCCTGCTTATACTCAGAAAAAAGTGAAAAAAGATGCGTCTGAAAACTCAGAATTTCCTGATTTAACGTTTAGTCGCACGCGCACGGGGCAGGCTTTAATCCCTGCGACAGCGTTGCGCGGTTGGTTGCGGGGGCGAGTACGAAAAATTTTGCTGACTTTGCAACAGCAGGATGTTGATGAAAAAATAGAAAAATTATTTGGCAGTGAGCAGAAACGTGGGATTTTGCGGTTTGATGATGCAGTTTCTACTGGAATTGCTGATGGAGTTGCTGAGCCTTTTTTGCAGAGTTTTAATGCGGTGGATAGGTTTACGGGTGGGGTGGCGAAGAGTGCATTGTATAGCGTTGAGGCGGCTCGGTGTGAGGAATTACAGGGCTGCATTTCATTAATGGGTAAATTGCCTGAATGGGCGAAAGCGGTGTTATTGCTGGTGGCGCGGGATATGTTGGAAGGGGAATTAAGTTTGGGTTGGGGGAAAAGTCGGGGCTATGGCAGTTTTGGGGTGGTGTTGAAAATTAAAAATGAGTCGATTAATGATGTTGCGGCGTTGCGGGCGCGTTATCCAAAAACGGAAACTGAGGGATGGTTTACTTGTCTGAACCGCAATTTACATAATTAACGTAATTACCCCAATTTTAAACATTATCGTTTTTAATTGTGTTAATTAAGCTAATTGTGTGAATTGCGGTTCAGACAACAATAAACACAAAAACTCTTTTAAAATCAAGAAGAGAGACCAACTTTTCGCAGGTGTCAAAAATGGACTATTTCTTAAAAAATGAAATTTGTATGACATTGATTTATTTATATTTTTTTGTCATGCAAAAAGCGTGCTGGAGAGACCAACTTTTTGGACATAAAATGGCAGCCAAATCTCGCTTGCAATCTTATGAAAACTATGCAATTATTTTCGACGTGGGGGTTGCAACCTACCTCGCCAATGCAGGCGATTGAAACCTTCTAGCTTTTTTAGCTATTTGTATAATTTTTTCCTGTTGCAACCTACCTCGCCAATGCAGGCGATTGAAACTATATCCCCTTGCCTTCATAAAACAAGGTAAAGTTGCAACCTACCTCGCCAATGCAGGCGATTGAAACAACTAATAATACCACCAAGAGCGGCACAAGCACTGTTGCAACCTACCTCGCCAATGCAGGCGATTGAAACCGGCCGCAGTTAATGCAACTGAGCGCAGTGATTCGTTGCAACCTACCTCGCCAATGCAGGCGATTGAAACTAGATTGATTTGTAGCTATTGTGGGAAAACTTCCTTGTTGCAACCTACCTCGCCAATGCAGGCGATTGAAACATTTAGTCAACTCCCTTTCTGTGAGTTCAGCGTTGTTGCAACCTACCTCGCCAATGCAGGCGATTGAAACTAACAGGAGGACAATACTCAAACTTGCCCTCCGTTGCAACCTACCTCGCCAATGCAGGCGATTGAAACCACGTTCCGAATCCACTACCAAGTAAACTTTCTTGTTGCAACCTACCTCGCCAATGCAGGCGATTGAAGAAATGTGACCGCTTAGGTCGTTTCTCGAAAATAGAAAAGCCCCGATGCTTTTAAAACATCGGGGCTTTTTTTGTCTGAACCACAATTCTCATAATTACCGTAATTTGCACAATTAAAAATAATCATTTTTGTGGTAATTGTGTTAATTATGATTGTGTGGTTCAGGCAGCCACCCTAAAAAAACAACTATGCTTTACAATTGAAAACTTGGCACACGGGTGCACTTTATTTCGAGGTTGATGATGAAAACCACAGTGATGTTAGACAATAATGTGATGGAAACCCTCTTAGCTTATACACAGGCAACAAGCAGTAAAGAGGCAATTTATCAAGCGATTCAAGAATATATCAGCTATAAAAAACGCCAAGAACTGCTTGCCCTGCGTGGGAAAATAACGATAGATGATAATTGGCAAGAATTACGAGATTTAGAGATTAATCCATGAGTTGGGTTCTCATAGATACCTGTGCATGTTGATTGCGACAATCGCCCAACGCCATGCAGTTTCAGTTTTGACTATTGATAAGCATTTTCAACATTTGCCCGTTGTTTTTTATTCTGCAACAGACACGAATTAAACCTAGCTTACTCGTTTTATTGCTCGCTTGTCTGAATCATAATTCACACAATTATCCCAATTTTAAGAAGTAAAAATTATCGTTTTTAATTGTGTGAATTGCGGTAATTATGAAAATTGCGGTTCAGACATCAAACAAAAGCCAGCCCAGTGAGGAATATCAGCTTGTTAGCCTTGGACACATTACTGCCCTTGCGGGGCATCAACGTCACCCTGCAATTCACTGAAAAAACCAGTTTTCGCCTATTTCACCAGCCCATCATCACCGCATGGTTGCGGCATCTTATCGGCAACCTCTCAGATTACGAACAATACGCCCTCATCGACGCGCCCGAAAGCGGACATTCCGAATATCAAGCAGGTGATTATTATCGTTTTGCGGTGTTGACGCTGAGCGGCGGCGAAACCTTATTACAACACATCATTGAATGTTTACACTTATTGCCCTATAGCGTGCGATTTCAAGATGATAATGTGCCGTTGCGTGACAATGTGCTGCTGCACAGCATCACCGACCTCTGGCACGATTTTCCCGCCCGTAATGTTTCGGGTTTCACCGCTTACGATATGTTTATGCTGCAACATGAAGCTGCATTTTGGCAGGCGCAACACTATTGCCGTTTACGCTGGCTTGCGCCCGTCGCCTTATTATTGCCGCGTCCGCAACGTGAGGGAAAATCAGGCGATAAACGTTTTTGTCGGCACAAACACCACCTAAGTTTCAGTTTATTAAATGATCGCATGTATGATGCTTTGGCGAATTTGCTGCGGCAACGAGAAACTGCTGTGCCCGCTCGCCATTCTGAAAGCGTGGAACGTTTACGCGCCGCGCAGGTATTTTGGATGGATTATGCGTATTACAACGCCGAAGGCAAAGCGAAACCTATGGGCGGTTTGTTGGGCGAATGTGTGTTTGATATGCAAGATTTGCCTGCAACGCAATGGTTATATTGGGTGTTGGGGCAATATGTGGGCATTGGGCAACGGCGTGTTTTTGGCTGGGGACGCTATCAATTGGAGACATTGGAAGGACAAAGCACGGTGGCGCGCGCGGTGGCGGTAAATTAGGCTTGTCTGAACCACAATTCTCATAATTTACACAATTACCCCAATTTAAAGAATTAAAAATCTATTGTTTTTAATTGTGTTAATTGAGGGTGTGTGTGGATTACGGTTCAGACAATTGATTTTATAATGGCTAAAAGGTATGCTCTCTCATGAAGTGTGACCGCTTAGGTCGTTTCTCGAAAATAGAAAAGCCCCGATGCTTTTAAAAAACATCGGGGCTTTTTTTGTCTGGAAGGTTTAATGTTTAGCCTCCCCCTTTGAAAAAGGGGGAATGAGGGGGATTTAAGACTTAAAACAAGCCCCTAAATCCCCTAAAGGGGACTTTAAAGATTAAAAACAATTGTTTAGTTTTTAGCCCCCTTTAGAGGGTTGGGGGCTTCAGTGATT
>JBDLSS010000316.1:0-5474 GCA_039799345.1 Pseudomonadota bacterium | reverse complement strand
TTTGTAACCTGCACCGTAACGTTTCAGCTTGTTCTGACGTTCTCAAATGTTCTAGTCGGGGTTACAAACCCCGACCAGCAGCGCTAACATCAACTGAATGATGATAGATGAAGGGAGAGTTGTGTCTCTATTATGGTATAAATTTGTTATATTTTCAATTTGTCTGAACCACAATTCACGCAATTTACACAATGACCACAAAATAATTATCTTTGTAATTGTGTTAATCATGGCAATTGTGTGAATTGCGGTTCAGACAAAAAAATCCCCAAATCCCCCTTCCAACCCAAATTATTTCATGATTTAATAAACCCCATTACCGAGCAGTTTTTGGTAATTGGGCTGGTGCAGATTTGTAACCTGCACCGTAACGTTTCAGCTTGTTCTGACGTTCTCAAATGTTCTAGTCGGGGTTACAAACCCCGACCAGCAGCGACGTAATTGCGTTAATCATGGCAATTGTGTGAATTGCGGTTCAGACAAAAAAATCCCCAGATACCCTTCCAACTAGTCGGGGTTACAAACCCCGACCAGCAGCGGGGAATCTACCTTGCTACTTATTTTTCTTAAGTTTTCTTTCATCCAGATTACGAACTATTTCTGTTAGCAAGTAAAAAATTACACCCCCGCCAATTAACCACATGCCAAGTTCAGCTTGTTCTTGATTTAATAAAATCAATCCAAAACCACCAAAAAAAGCTAATCCTGCAATATAACGCATTTTAAAAGTCTCAACTTTAAGTTGTACGGCTTTTGCAGTAATGGCTATATCTTCATTTGAAACAGCAGGATATGAAACCCCACAATGTGGACATGCCGCAGCCTGTTCAGAAACATCTTTTTTGCATTCTTTGCACGGAACTAATGCCATATCTAAAAACTCCCTATAAAAAATATATAAAAACATAATCTATACAATTAAAATGAGATTTTCAAGGGTTATTGCTGTCATTGTTTAAAAGCAATCAATCCTCCCCCTGTGACAAATCCAGAATAAAACGCTAAAATACTAAAAAACATCAAAATTTATCCCCGCGTTTTATCCCTGATGATTAAGCACTATGAAATATCCCGAGCAGTTTGATGTAATCGTAATAGGCGGCGGACACGCAGGCACAGAAGCCGCGCTCGCAGCAGCCCGCATGGGAGTCAAAACCCTCCTGCTAACCCACAATGTAGAAACCCTAGGCGCAATGTCCTGCAACCCCGCCATCGGCGGCATCGGCAAAGGACATCTAGTCAAAGAAATCGACGCACTGGGCGGCATCATGGGACGCGCCGCCGATGTCAGCGGGATTCAATTTCGCACCCTGAACGCCAGCAAAGGCCCCGCCGTCCGCGCCACCCGCGCCCAAATCGACCGCCAACTGTATAAAGTTGCCGTGCGCCGCGCGATAGAAAATCAAGCCAACCTACAACTGTTTCAACAAGCCGTTGATGACTTAATCGTCGAAAATAACCGCGTCATTGGCGCAGTCACCCAATCAGGCATACGCTTTTACGCGCACAGCGTCATCCTCACCGCAGGCACATTTTTAGCGGGCTTAATCCATATCGGCTTAAGCAATTACCAAGCAGGACGCGCAGGCGACCCGCCCGCCAACGCACTCGCGCAACGTTTACGCGAATTACCCTTACGGGTTGACCGCCTCAAAACAGGCACGCCGCCGCGCATCGACAGCCGCAGCCTAGACTTCACCCAAATGGGCGAACAACCCGGCGACACCCCCGTCCCCGTGTTCTCATTCACAGGCAACGCCAGCCAACACCCGCGCCAAATCTCATGCTACATCACCCACACCAACGCCCAAACCCATGAGATTATTCGCCAAGGATTAGACCGTTCACCCTTGTACACAGGCGTGATTGAAGGCGTAGGCCCGCGTTATTGCCCCTCGATTGAAGACAAAATTACCCGCTTTGCAGGCAAAGATTCGCACCAGATTTTCATCGAACCCGAAGGCTTAGACACCTTTGAAATTTATCCCAACGGCATTTCCACCAGCCTGCCGTTTGACGTACAACTCGCGCTGGTGCGCTCGATGAAAGGTTGTGAAAACGCCCACATCACCCGCGCAGGCTACGCAATTGAATACGACTTTTTCGACCCACGCGACTTAAAACCCAGCCTAGAAACCAAGTGCATAGACAGCCTGTTTTTCGCAGGACAAATCAACGGCACAACAGGCTATGAAGAAGCCGCCGCCCAAGGCTTAATTGCAGGCATGAACGCCGCCTTAAAAGTGCAGGGCAAAGACGCATGGACACCGCGCCGCGATGAAGCCTATGTCGGTGTTTTAATTGATGATTTAATCACCCGTGGCACGAATGAACCTTACCGCATGTTCACCAGCCGCGCCGAATATCGTTTAATGTTGCGCGAAGACAATGCCGACTTACGCCTCACCACCAAAGGGCGCGAACTTGGCTTAATTGAAGATGCGCAGTGGGCAGCCTTTGAACGCAAACAAAACGCGATTGTCAGCGAACAACAACGGCTACACAACGTGTTGATTCGCCCTGAAAATCTCAGCGCAATTGACATGCAAGAAACCGTATTACGCAATCCTATCAATGCCTTAGAATTCTTGCGTCGCCCCGAAATCACCTATCAACAATTACTACGTTTCCCGCAAGTTGCCGAGGGCGCAACCGAAGACCCGAAAGTTGCGGAACAAGTTGAAATTCAAGTGAAATATAGCGGTTATATTGAACGCCAACAAACCGAAATCGCGCGTTCTTTGCGTTATGAAGATGCTTTGTTACCTGAAGATTTCGATTATCATCAAATTTCGGGACTGTCTCACGAAGTGCGGCAAAAACTTATCCAACATCGCCCCAACAGCGTGGGACAAGCTTCAAGAATTCAAGGGGTTACACCCGCTGCAATTTCCTTAATTTTGGTTTACTTGAAAAAGTCCCCAATTCAACGCCAAAAAACAGCTTAATTATTTAAACCTCGCAGGGTTTTCCTCCTTGCGGGGGAAGAGGTTTTTATCGAATGTCAAAGATTAACACCCTAATTGAACAATGGATTCCCGCGCATATTCGCAAATTAAGTGCCTATCACGTCCAAGACGTAGGGAATGCTATCAAATTGGATGCAATGGAAAATCCGTATACTTGGGATGAAAGTTTGCGCACGGCATGGCTGCAACGTCTGCATGAAGTGACCTTGGCGCGTTATCCCGATGCCGATGCCAGCGCAGTGAAAGCGGGTTTGCGCCAAGTGATGAATATTCCTGAAAATATGGATATTTTGCTCGGCAATGGCTCGGATGAAATCATCCAAATGTTGGCATTATGTTTCAATGCCGAGGGGCGAGTATTGCTCGTGCCCGAACCCAGTTTTGTGATGTATCGCTTGATTGGGCAAGCCGTCGGAATGCGTTATTTGGGCGTGCCTTTGCGTGAAGGTTTTGCTCTCGATGTGCCCGCGATGCTGCAAGCAATTGCGGAACACAATCCCGCCTTGATTTTCCTTGCCTCCCCCAACAATCCCACGGGCAATGCTTTTGCTTTGGCGGACATTCTGCAAATCGTGGAAGCCAGCCGTGGCGTGGTGGTGATTGATGAAGCTTATATTCCTTTTGGCGCGGAAAGCTTTATGCCGCATTTAGAAAAATATCCTAACGTGTTGTTAATGCGCACAGTTTCTAAATTGGGGCTGGCAGGGCTACGTTTGGGTTTATTAGTCGCTGCGCCCGCATGGATTGCTGAAATTGAAAAAACCCGTTTACCTTATAATATCAATTCCTTAACCCAAGTCAGTGCCAGTTTTGCCTTAGAAAACTTTTCCGTTTTACAAACCCAAATCACCCAAATTTGCAAAGACCGTGAACTGCTCAGCCAAGCCTTGCGCGCTTTGCCAAATGTGCAAGTATGGGACAGCATGGCGAACTTCATTTTGTTCCGCGTGCCCGACGCGCCCAAAGCTTTTGCGGGTTTGAAAGCCGCCAATATCCTGATTAAAAATCTGCACGGCGCACATCCGATGCTGGAAAATTGCCTGCGCGTCACCATTGGCACGCCTGAAGAAAATCGCTTATTTTTAACCGCCCTCGAAGCTTCTTTATAATGTCCGCCGCACTGACGATTATCGGTACGGGTTTGGCGGGATATACGCTTGCCCGTGAATTTCGGAAATTGGATAAAACCACGCCGTTGCGTTTAATCAGTTTAGACGCAGGCTATTTTTATTCAAAACCGATGTTATCCAATGTTTTTGTACAGAAAAAAACTATAGAAAGTTTAAAAATCAGCACGGCGGAAAATTTAGCCCAACAGCTCAATGCAGAGATTTTAACAAACTGTGCCGTGACTAAAATTGACTCGGCAACGCATAGTTTACAAATTCAGGACAAAACCCTGAATTATAGTAAATTAGTATTTGCCATCGGTGCAGAACAAATTCGTTTACCCTTGGTGGGTAACGCTGCTGGGAAAATATTCACAGTCAATGATTTGGAAGATTACCAACAGTTTTATAATGCCTTGCACGGTAAAAAACGTGTGGCAATTTTGGGCGCGGGGCTAATCGGTTGCGAGTTTGCCAACGATTTGCAGCAGGCGGGTTTTGAAGTCAGTTTAATTGACTTGGCGGCATATCCTTTGGCGCGTTTAGTGCCGCCACCCATCGGCGAAGCTTTGCAACAAACTTTAGTTAAATTGGGCGTGAAGCCGTATTTTTCGCAAACCGTGGCAAGCGTTGACACTTTGGGAGATTCCTATCAATTGCGTTTAAGCAGTGAGCAACTGATTGATGCAGATGTAGTTTTATCAGCCATTGGTTTGCGGGCACGTACCCAATTAGCAGCAGCGGCAGGTTTAAACGTGGCGCGGGGCATTGTGGTGAATCGCTATTTGCAAAGCAGCGACGCAGATATTTATGCTTTGGGCGATTGTGCGCAGGTTGAAAATTTGCTGTTGCCTTATGTGATGCCCTTAATGCAGGCGGCGCGCGCCTTGGCAAAAACCTTGACGGGAGAATTAACCGCCGTGCATTATCCTGCCATGCCTGTGGTGGTGAAAACACCTGCTTTTCCGATGGCAGTCGCGCCGCCCGCTGAAAACAGTGTGGGCACTTGGGAAATTGTGGGTGATGGCATTAATTGGAAAGCGATTTTTACCGCAGCCGATGGGCAAGTTTTGGGCTGGGTGCTGACAGGAAAATATTTGGCTGAAAAGCAGGCGTTGACAAAGCTTTTGCCGCCTATTTTGGCATAAGCTTGCGCTTTTTTTCGTTCCCATACTCGCTCGTTATTGCCATTTAAATTAAGCATCACACAAAGAATCATGCGGTTTAAATTGAGCATGAGACCTGCTAGGGCGAGTCATCAATTAGGTTTTAACAGAAAGTAGTGCGTTTAAAAACCTTTAAAGAAGCCCCCAACCCCCTAAAGGGGAGGGCTGAATCATTAACGTTATTTAATTTATAGAACATTAGGTTAAGCTACTTTCTGCTGTTTCTTTTT
>JBDLSS010000315.1:0-6940 GCA_039799345.1 Pseudomonadota bacterium | reverse complement strand
ACCCTATTTAAGATCTAAAACACAGAACCCAACCAGCCGATAGAGCCAAAAACGGATGCTCGTCTAGGACGTTAGCCAATAAATCATGAACACAAACGAGACCGCCGAACAAGCTGAGCCGTTCTTCGGCGAAAAGCTCTATCATCAGCGGGCTCGTGCCGCACTTCCTCTACTCGTCCGGCAAGCCAAAGCACAGCAGACAATATACTACGGCGACCTAGCCGCAGAGCTCGACATACCCAATCCCCGGAATCTAAACTACGTTTTAGGAAGTGTCGGCCAAACCCTGATTCATCTCGCAGGTAAGCAACTCACTGAAATTCCCCCTATCCAATGTTTAGTTATAAACCAAGCCGATGAGTTACCTGGGGAAGGTGTCGGTTTTTTCATTGATAAATCGCGATTCAAGGATATGTCCAAGCGACAGAAGCGCTTGGTTGTTGAGGCCCAGCTACAGAAAATTTTCTCATTTACAGAGTGGGACTCGGTTTTGGCTAATCTAGGCCTAAAGGCCGTGGAGTACAACTATGCACCTTTACTCAAAGCCGCGCATGATGCTGGTCGTGGATCTGGCGGTGAAAGTGAGCATCATTTAAAGTTTAAAGAGTATATTGCGAGCAATCCACAGATACTGGGTTTACCACGGTCCCTACGATATGCTACAGAGTATGGACTTCCCTCTGGTGATACAATTGATATTCTTTTTCGACATGGAGATAATTGGATTGGGGTTGAAGTTAAATCACACATCTCTGATGAGGCCGACATTACGCGAGGAATTTTCCAATGCATAAAATACAGAGCAGTTCTTGAGGCACAGCTTGCAGCACTGGCCCTGCCTCAGAATGTAAGAATTGTTCTTGTCCTTGAACGTCCCTTTCCAAGTAAGTTGATTCCTTTGCGTAATCTTCTGGGTATTGAGGTAATTGAACAGAAACAGCAAAAATGAGCCTAACCAATCGCTTCAGCCAACACGGATGCTTGTCACGGTACATGCTTCGCACTCTCGGCGCCAAGAACGTTAAAATTCCAAATACCTAAAGATATGGCTGAAGCCGGAAAATTTATATGCAATGAGTGTAAACACGTCTTCGACGCTCAAATCGGAAGAACGATGTTTTGCGAAGAATACGCATGCGAAGACTGCGATACCAGTATACTTCAACACTGGAGTGAGCCCGAAATTAAATCTAAATGCGAAATATGTTCTGGTAAACTCAGCACTGGACTAAATCGAAAGTGCATGAAATGTGGATCTAGAAATACAGAAATCAAAGTTGTTTCTATCTGTTTAGATTAAACTTTTATCTGCTTTTTAATGAAAAATGCGCCTACCAAAGGTATGCGCATTAAGATATGTGTGATACCCAAGTGGCGCGTTTTTAAATGTGCCACTTGGGTTATATAAGCCGCATAGTATGCATCGGCTCATGTTTTTTTAATTAACTTTTGGTTTTGGTATAAAATCCGCTGCCTTTTCTTTCACCCTTCTTTTTAGCTCATCTTTAATTGTTTGCTCTATATCATCAAAAGATGCGAAAAGTGCCCGTAAATTGCCCTCCTTTCCTTTTACAGTGAAGGGCATATAGCCAGGTCTATCACCATTCCAACTGATAAACGATGCATTCACATTGTTAAAATATAAGAAATCCGCCTCTATGTCCTCAAGACTTAAGATACGTTCTAGTTCTATTTTTATGTTTGTTAAATCGTCTATGGTGAATGATTCTAAGCGGTATCCATAGATTTTCGGATCGACACCTCTATTGGTAACTTGGTTAGCAAAAGATAACCAAACTTGCTCGATTTCAGCTGGTTCTTCACAAGCATCAAAGTATTCCGTTTGGAGATAATTATTATGCTCCATAAAGTAACATAAATAATCAGGAAGTTGCATTTTTTGTAGCCACTTTAAATACACGGTCATATCACATTTCTGCAAAATAACCGTCATACCATATTTCGGGAATTCAGAGCATAGAGCTTGCACGTAAGAAATATATTCGCCATATGATAATCCATAGGAAATGCAAGGGTAACGATCAAATGAACCCTTATCTAATTGGCATTCACAAAACATTTTACACTTCATCTTTGCAAATTTTGCTAATGTAAATTTTAAAAGTCTGTCTATGGCTGGATTCTCATGAAGGATAATCCCATCAACACCTTGTCGAATATCGAGATCGGTTGAACTACTTTTGTTTATTTCAGGTATATTTTCCAAGCCTTTTATTATGCTTGGAGGTAGATTCGATCCTTCGGCGTTAGTTTTAGGTTCGGAGTTCCCTTGTGGTGAGCATGGTGTATGTGTGACCATGTTTTTTTCTATTTCGTTATGTTTGGTTTCTTTAGTATTAGTATTCATTTTATAAGTTTTTTTTGTTAAAATTCTGAGGCGTTAAACAAATTAGTGACACGCCTCAGCGGTTTGATTTCAGTTCGAAAGGCCTTGAAGTTAATCAAGCCTTGAAATGCAATTACTCCGCCATTTACGGCAGAGCTAGTGGGGGAATATGTGCCCCTTTTAGTAGCGACACGCCTTGCGTTGATCTCATTGATTTAACATGAGAACAGAGAGCATGCGGCTACCCAGCCGAATTAGGCACGGAAGCGCCCTTGGGCTGGAGCAAGAAGAGTTTTCCCTGTTCTTGCTAGACCCCCATCAATCGATGGGGAGTTCGGTCCCGCTGTCCCCCTCCCATTTGGGGGATGCCAGCGACCGCCGAACTAGACCTTTTAACCGCTCGAAAGGCAGTACGGATCAGATCTGACTCCGTGCTAATTTGGAACCTGGGGGTTCACAAGCAACCACAGGTCACGGGACGGAAGCACAAACGCCCCCTTGCATCCCACTGAGCAGCCATTTTCCCACCCTCACACCCCTTGCGGAGAGCTCCCTGGGCACAATACACCCCTGGGGAGCCGGTTTTCGGCTCAGCATCGAGGGATGATTTTGGGAGATAGTTATGCCATTACGGCCCAATATTTGATTTGAGAACTGTACCATGGCTGTCAAGTGGCTCTCGGTATATGTCGTAATATACTGCAATAAAAAGATTTGAATAGAACTCATGGAAACCACCATTGACGCACTGAGAAGGTGCAAATCTCGGACTACGCTTAGCTCCGGCAAGTTAATTAATCGTTAGTAATCATTTACATAATGTCATTTGGTTCATCCAGAGTCTCTGCAGGGTGGCCAGAGTTTTTTCCCATGCAGATAGTTTATTTATAAAACATTGATCAGTAAGTTGCTACACGCCAATCGTCATGCCAGTGGGGCAGTAGCCTTCGATTGGACATATTTGAATATTGTGCGCTATAGGCGAATTGGCGGGAGTTTTCGCAGAGCCGACTTAGGATTATAAATTTCGTTCAGAAAAACGTATAGCTGGCGATTAAGTGCCAATCCGTGGTGCACTTTGAAATTCTCGCAAAGATCGATTGTGAGGTCGTAAACAGCGTCAGCATTCGGCGGGATGGCATCTAACCGTGTCTTTAGGAGGCTGGGTTTGTAAAAGTTTTTCGCCTGAATCTTAACCCGCTTCATTTTTACGACATCTAATTGGCAGAGGCTTAGGAATTGGAATAGCACTGAGGCACCGTGACCCTCAACCGATAGGCCGGTCACCTGTTCAAGTTCATCAAGCAAGTCCCGAACAGATTCCTCTCGAATGTCACGAAGAGGAATTTGAAGGAGATTTGCAGCGGGCATAGGCGAATTAATCCGACGTTGTTTTGCTTAATTTAGGCTATTTCCGACAAAAGATGTTTTAAAATGTGTTAGCCATCCGCTGCTGGCGGGAACGCTCCGATTTACTGATAAGAATTGAATTGCCATTCAATGACATGCTTTTAGGTTATTTACAAGATTATGGCAAGCTTCTTAGACGGTAAACTAGTGGTGGGTATTTCCTCGTCTGCGCTTTTCGACACCCGAGAAGAACATGAAATTTTCCATAAATTGGGGAAGTCAGCTTTTGTCCAGCATCAGATTCAAAATTATGACATTTCATTCAGGAAATGAACTGCGTTTTCACTCATCGAGGGATAGCTATGGTTAAACCCGCCACAGTCACGAAAAGCGCTGATAGCTTCATTGCCAGAAGCTCTGAATCCATGCCCAGAACCTATCAAGACCGCTCTTACGGCCATACTTTCGTTCAAAATAAAATTTTGCAGATTCTTGCTCACGCATCCGTCCCGACTGTATTTCATCGTCTGTCCACCGCCCGCATTCGACCACATTTCCATCTTCGATGATGTAATGGCTCATACAATCCTGCTGCCAGTTGCCGACTGACGGCCATAGGCTAGGACCGTTCTCTTTCTCAACTAATGACCAATTTGTAGGCCCAAGCGGAGTTCTTATCTTTTTACCGCAGCCACACGCGCATAAGTGCGCAACGGCTCCATATTTTTCCGCGACATATAAAACCCCAGGGGCAAGCGTCTTGGGCATGAACTCAACCCGCTCAAGTTTCAGATGATGAATTTTCAACATATTGGTCAGGTAAAAAACTCGGCTTCATATCTGCGACTTTCAACAGGACGTTAAAACTGTTATGATCGTCAGCATAAAAGCCACGAATCTTCTTAAATTGCATGACAGCTAGGCACGCATTCAATGCATTCAATTCAGAAATTTGGATATTCGTCTGATATATGTTATTTTCCGCATCTGACATTTCAGCTAAATTCATAGACCGAATCTCGTCGGCTTTCTCGACGGAAAAATATGTTGAACGCACCGTTCCTCGTATACAGTCATTCTTCTTCTTGAGCCCCATTCCAACGTCTATGAATGGAATTTTCGCCTTAATAAGAAGGTCAAAAATCTGAGATCGAGAGGAACCCTTATCGACCGAAACGAAGGCAAACGTCACACCCTCCAAGTCAGCAGCACAGTCAGCGTCTACGAATTTACGAATCGGCACCACACCATTCCTAAATGTATCATAACGCTTAAAAAGCACATCTACCTTAGCTTTACCGAACTCCTCTTTATAAGAGCTACCGGGAGAACGAAAAGCATTATGAACCTGATATTCGTCCATGTCGAATATGCGAATCTCATAAACACGAGTCTTTGCCAGAAAATCTATAATGTACGACCCGGTCCCTCCTGCGCCGATTATAGCAATAACATCATTTTCAAATTTTGAAGAAAAATCGGTAAGTTTTGCACGGCTAGTATGCGTGTCGGGAAACTTAAAAATCGGGTCAGGTATGATATTATCTATGACTCGGCCAGTATATGGCGACACGCCAAATTTTACCAAAGCGGGTGTGCAGATTTGTCTAACATAAGCGTCGATTTTTTTCTCGAAATCTGGGTAATCTTTCATCGCCCCAGCTTCTTTAAATTTGTAGGAAAAGAAGTGTTGAATTACTACATCTTGAGCCGCTTCGGACAATACTAGCCGGTCGTGAGCCCCACCCCCTAAATACGACATGGACTTGCCGTCGAGGCCGTACGGCATTTCACCGGCAAAGTATATGACGTGGTCATTTTGCTTAATGATGTCACCATCAATAGTTCGAAATGTTGACACGATGGCTCCCCACTTGAGACCTAGTTGAGCATCAAGATAAGGAATATCTCGAATGATTAAGTGGCCACTGCTGTCGATTGCGACAGCGTAGCCCGTCTTAATCAAAAGGTCGATATCGGGATTATGACTGGCCAGTTTCGCTAACACTGAATACCATCCCTTCTTTAACTTTTACGGAACCTCCCGAAGTAAGAGTGCGGTCGGGCATATTACCTTTTCCGAACGAATACGTTACGGCATACGTAAGCGGAGGGTTCTGCGGATACTCAGGAACCTCCAATTTAACTACTTGCTCATAGGTGATGTCATCCTTGGGCCACTCATGGGGAGTGCCTTCGACGACGATTGTAAGAATTTTCTTATCAGGTTTCATGGGTCGATTTCTTTTTTTGATTTGTTCTTAGTTTGACTTACCCGAGACTCGGACTTTTATTGATCTACTCAACAAGTCAAAATGAGCACAGATCAAAATGACTAGGTCAAGCAGTCTTTTTTAAAACCCTAGACCCCGCCCATGGAAAATCACTCCCAGAATCAGCGAGAACGCCTTAATTACCTTGAATTTAGGATTTATTTAACTGGACAGATTTCTCGTTCAGATTTAATTCAACGTTTTGGAATAAGTGAGGCAGCTGCGACGCGTGACTTGTCAATTTATCGCGAAGAAGCGCCCAATAACATTGAGTTCGACAACACCACAAAGACCTACCGCATTAGCGAAAAATTCCGCCTCCACTTCCTTAAAGACATAGACTCCAAGCAAATGCTCCGGGCAATGGTGCACGGCATTGGCAATGACTTCGGTACCGAACCTGAGACAATTGTCCCATGTGAGCTACCAAGTCGACTGCAGGCACCCTCTGCTGACATTCTCGCCACGGTTTCCCGTGCTATCAGTCAGAAGCAAGTTCTTCGTGTCGAATACGTCTCCGATAGCGGCAACCATGGCCCAAGGGAAATCGTTCCATTTAGCTTTGCCGGTACCGGGTTAAAATGGATGGTTCGCGCCTACTGCCGCAGAAAAAGTATTTTCTGCGACTTCGTGCTGAACCGTATCAAGACCGCCGAGGTTATCCCTGGAGTTAAGCCGGAAGAAAACGAACTAAAAGAGCAAGATGACGAGTGGAACAAGATGCTGAAACTGGAGTTGATTTCACATCCCGCAGCCAAGCCAGAGACACGAGCGATGATTGAGCAGGAATTTCAGATGGTTGATGGCGTCCACGTCCTGCGTGTTCGCGCCGCACTAGCTGGATATGTCCTAAGGCTCTGGAGTGTCGATTGCTCACATGACCAAAGGCTAAAGATGTTCCCCCTTTGTCTGCGTAACAAGCTGGCGCTTCATGACGTGGATAACGCAATCTTGGCACCAGGATACGTCA
>JBDLSS010000314.1:0-4345 GCA_039799345.1 Pseudomonadota bacterium | reverse complement strand
TCGACAGCATCAGGCTCTATAATTTCCTGTAATTCATTGCGGGAAATATATTCAGGCACTTTGGGGACAATGACTAAAGTCGACTCCAAAATTTGCAAAAAGATTTCAAGCAAACGCTGGGGACGAATCGGTTTGGCGACGCACGCACCGAAAGGCAGCCCAAACGGCAATTGTCGATTTTGACGACTACAGCTATACGCCAAAATCATCACGGGCGAACTTAAAGACTCGAAAATATCCAAATGATGGGTGTTATTAATATCTAACAAGGTTAAATCTACTTTTTTGAGCGGTAAAGCTTTTTCAGTAAACACCTGCATTCCCCAGCACTGCGCTTGTTGGGTCACCAACTGTAAATTGCTGGGCGATAAATTAATTAATAACAGAATTTTATCCTGTAAGCGGACATGTGGTTCATACAAAACTTGCTGAGGTTTACTGTGAGTGCTCGGCACTTGAATTGTGAAATGGAAGCTTGAACCCTGCCCCAATTGACTCTCAGCCCACACCCGCCCCTGCATCAATTCACTTAAATGCTTGCTGATGGTCAACCCTAAACCCGTGCCACCATATTTGCGCGTGGTGGATTCATCGGCTTGGGTAAATGATTGAAAGAGCAGGTCTATTTTATCAGTTGCAATCCCAATGCCTGTGTCGTGCACACTGAACTGCAATTCTTGCAAATTATCGCCCAGCGGATTGGCGCGCACAGAAATTGCGATTTCGCCACGCTCGGTAAACTTCACCGCGTTGCTGAGTAAATTCACTAAAATCTGTTGCAAACGGGTGCTATCACCGACAATACATTGCGGCACATTTGGCTCGAAGCAATACACTAAATTTAATTGTTTTTCGACTGCCTTGCCACTGACCAAACCCAAGGCGTTTTCCACGCAAACCCGCAAATCAAACTCGCGTTGTTCCAGTGTAAGCTTTTTCGCTTCGATTTTGGAAAAGTCTAAAATGTCATTAATCAGCGTCAGCAAAGTATTGCTACTACTGTGAATCGTATTTAAATATTCTCGTTGTTCGCTGTCCAGCGGCGTATCTTCTAAGACATCAGCCATCCCAATAATCGCATTCATCGGGGTGCGAATTTCATGGCTCATATTTGCCAAAAATAAGGACTTCGATTCTGCGGCAGACAATGCCGCTTGACGAGCTTCCGCTAATTTTGCATTATCAATTTCAAGCCGTTGGTTTAATTCTTTAATCGCTTCATTGGCTTGCGCTAACTTTTCTGTACGTTGTGCAACTTTTTCCTCGAGATTGGCATACAGTCGGGCATTTTCGATAGAAATTGCTAACTGGCTGGAAAGTAACTGTACCAATTCTAAACGGTTTTCGGTAAATACCGCCGTGCTTAGATTATTTTCTAAATAAATCACTGCTAATAATTTTCCCTGATTTAACACAGGGCTGCATAGCACGGATTTTACATATTGTGCTTGAATATAAGGGTCTATCCCATAACGACTATCGTTGAGTGCATTATCTAAAATAACTGCTTGTTGGGTATGAATCACTTGTTGAACCAAAGCAACGGGCAACACAGGTATTTCGCGAGCGTTCATTCTCAAGGGCTGCGAGGGCGCAATATTGAGACCTTGGGTATTACTGTGTGCTTCAATGCACCATTGTCCTGCTTTTTCCAGCAATAACATGCCGTGTTGTGCGCCCGCATTTTCCATCACAATGCTGATGAGTTTTTTCAACAAACTGCTGAGTTGGATTTCTTCAGACAGGCTGCGCGAGGCTTTGATAATGGAAGTTAAATCTAAATTATCACTGATGCGGTTAACACTAATGGTTCGTGCTTGGGTGATGGTTGAAGGTTGTTTGACAGTGGCATCCAGCCCCAAATCAGGATAATGGCTTTTTAATAATTCGAGTTTTGCCGTCGCCCCCCAAAGTTGGTAAAAATAATAGGCTTCGCGGATGTAAGTTGCAGCGACATGGCTGTCGGCACGTTGTTGCCAAAACAGCGCGTAACGTTCACAGGCTAAACCTTCTTCTTGCCGATAATTATTTTTTCGCGCCAGTTCAATCGCTTGTTTATAAAAAAATAAGGCATGAAGTTCATTCTCTTCTAACTTCGCCTGTTCCGCTTGGATTAAAGCATAGCGGTGTGAATTATTACTGGGCGCATGTTTTGCCCATTTCTTAATTTTTTCAATATCTTGTTTCAAACCTTTGGCATATTGTTGGCGCGTGGTGTCGCCACCTGCCTGCATCAATGCCAGACGCGACAAAGCACTGTAAAAATGAAATACCGTGCTGTGAAACATCGAAGCCACGCCCATCGCATTGACTTTTTCCGCATAATTGACCGCCAGCGCGTATTGTTCAAACCAATAGCACAGCATCATTTTGTGCACGTATAAAAATGCCAAGGCAGTAATATCGTTGGCGGCGGTGTGAATCGGCAACATCGCAGTTTCGTCATAGGCATCACCGATTAATAACCATGGATTGGCAGCATTTTCACCGCGAAAGTTTTTAATGGTTTGCAGCACAATTTGATTGTAATACAGCGGAGTTTGCTGCTGAATTTGGTCAATCGCAGTCACATATTTTGCAGTTTCTGGCTCTAATTCATCCAAAGGCGTGCCCGCAAAAAAACTATAATTGCAGTACATAAACACCGAATAGCCTGCAAATTCCAGCTCGCCCGTGTCCACTCCAACTTGATAAGCTTCTAACAAAGGCGCGAGGGTTTCCCGCAGTGGAGCTTCCCAATGCCACACGAAATTATAAACCATGAAATAAGTACGACATTTCAATTCGTTGGCGTTGAAGTCTTCTAACACTTGCAGGGCTAGTTTACCGAAACGGTGTCCTGTGCTAATGTCGCCCGTCACCCCGCACAAAATCAAGCCATAACTCGCATAAGCAAAGGCAGAAATCGGGCTGTTGCCGCGTTGCACCGAAAAACTCATGAGTTTGATAGAAGTCAAAATCATTTGTTTGGTGTCGGCGATATACGCCGCAGAATAAATTCGGTTCATAATCCGCATCACCGCCAAATCATGCGGGCGCGTGGTCACAGGTAATTTGCGTAAATTTTCAATTTTTTTGCCGAGCAAGGTAATTTTTGCACGGTAAGCATCACGCAAAATATGCAGCATGCTAGGCTTTTTTGGAAATTTAACCCCCAAAATTCGCAACACATCCAAGGCTAAAGCTATCGCTTTTAAAGGCTGATTTTGTGCCATAAACGCTTGAATTTGAATTTCATAAATCCGCACTTGGTCGAGAATATTTTCAGAAGATTTGAGTACTAAACGCGCCCATTCTTCCATTTGCACATAGTCGCCATTTAAAAATGCGGCTTCGGTGGCTTCCACATATAAATCTAAACTTAAGTGGTAATCTTCTTTCCAGCTCTCGGCACTCAATAAATGCAAGCCATGCTCCAGATATGAGAGTGCAGGACCATAAGCAGCGGCACTTTTTGCGGTTCTACCCGCTTTTAAATTCAAACTTGCCAAACGTTTACGTTTTTCAGGTTGTATAACTAAAATTTCAGCTAAATTCAAATGATTAACAATTTCAAATAATCGTTCTTCTAATTCATATTCACTACTATTTTCTAATAATAATTTTCCGACTTGTAAATGCGTGGCGGCTTTTTGAGATGCGTCGATTAAAGAATAGGCAGCTTGCTGCACGCGGTCATGAATAAAACGATAATACGGAATTAACACGGCGTTGTTTAAATCGGGGGTAGCAGTTTCTTCAACAGACTCGTGCAAATTTTGCGACTGCTGCACGAATTTATATAAATCCCCTAACGGAATAATTAATTCCTCACGCAGAGCTTGCCACAAGGCGGCGGCGGTTTCGGTGGTGGATTGTTGATTGACTAAAGCCAGCGTTTTTAAATCAAACTGATTACCAATACATGCCGCCAACTCCAGCACTGCCTGACTGTCGGGCGATTGTTGTTGAATTTTATTCACCATCAATTCAACGACGTTATCGCTGATCTCGGCTTGCTGCATTTGGAGTAAATGCCATTCCCATTGACCACAATGTTTATCAAAGCTAATCGCGCCATTGTGGTGAAAGGCATGCAGTAATTGATTTAAAAAGAAGGGGTTGCCACGCGTTTTATCCCAACACAGTTGCGCCACGGGAATAATGGAATTCAAACTGCTTTTTAAACTGTCCGCAATCAGTTGAGTAACATGCGATAAACCCAAAGGCGACAAGGTCAACACGTTGACCGTGGCTTGTAGTTGGCGAACATTTTTCAGGGTCAACATCAAGGGATGAAATTCATCCACTTCATTATCACGATACGCACCAATAATGAATAAATGCTTTTGATTATCATCATCCA
>JBDLSS010000313.1:0-7638 GCA_039799345.1 Pseudomonadota bacterium | reverse complement strand
AATGGCATGTGAAAAAATTGCAGAAACTGACGAAGGGAATTTACTGCAAGAAGAAGCAAAATTTAGAATCTTGCAAACTAAATTAAGTCGCCAATTATCAAATGATTTTAAAGAGTTTTCTAATGTGGAAATCTGTAATACAGAAATTTTGCGTTCATTTTTATCATTATTGCCTTTACCCACGTTCTACTGGAACTTACGTAAGTTGGAGTTACCCATTAGTCAAGATAGTAAAACGTTAGAAAAAAATGAGACTAACCCATTATTATATTTGCTTATTTTTATCGACAAAACACCTATTGCTAGCCCGCAATTTCTAAAACAACACATTCAATATAATTTGACTTTCAAAATTCGTGGATTTATATGGTTGTCAAACGCTAATAGATTGCAACTTGATTTTATTAGCACTTGTCCAAAAAACGATTATTCGATGTCTGATTTTATTCTTGAACGACCTCTTATGGATAATGGAGAATATAATGCTGAAATTATGGGGCAAATCAGTTTTAAAATAGCACAAAGTAGTTTATCAGATGATTTGGTCTTTCAAATCCGTGCTGCATTTGAGATGTCAGATGGTAGTTTTAGAGTAATTCCGATCATTGGATATAGTGAATTACGTTTAAAAATTGTAAACGAATATCCAATCAAAACGGAGAATAAACTTTTAGATAAATATGTTACTGAGTTAATTATAAAACTATTAAATAAGTTTCCTCATATTCGTGAAGAGTTACCCGATTTATTACCGATATTGGATGCTCTAACACGTTTGAAAGCAATGTACTTTCAAAATGCCATCTGGAAGGGTAAAGACGATATTTCAGAAGCAGATTTCCAAGAGAAGGTTCTCCAAGACTTAAGATTAATTCTCGGACAAGATGTACAAGAACATACTGCTCAGGCTGGTGGTAGCACGGATATTCGATATTGTGGTGTTATTGTTGAATTGAAAGTTGAAAAGAAAAATAGTGATCGTAAACACATGGCACAGAAATATAGTTCTCAAGTTACTCAGTATGCGGGAGTAGAAGCTAGGCAAGTTAGTATTTTATTGGTATTGGATTTAACTGAAAAATTAAAACCAACAGGAGATATTCGTGACGATATTTTCTTACAAGATGTGGAAACACATGGTGGTGATGATTCGGTTAAAAAGTTTCCATCTAAGGTATTTGTTTTTGTGATTAATGGAAATATGAAAAGTCCATCACATTATAGTAAGTAGCCCGCATTCTGTTTTATACAAGCTACTCACATAATATTTCATCACATTAATCCATAAGAGCCTGTATCACTGCTTGCGGATTATTGGCAATAACGCGCAAATAACACTTTGCTGCACTGTCAGGCTCTCTCACACCCTGCTCCCAATCACGCAAAGTCCCCAGCGGCAACTCAAACTGCGCTGCAAACTGTTGCTGTGTCATCTTCAAACGTTTACGGATTTCTTTTGGATTAGGCACTCGACGTAATCCTTTCAGTTCGGTTTCTGTCAAAGGTGGATTATCTTCATCCGCAAGAGCTGCCGCTTCAATTTCATCTTCTGTCATTGCCTGCAAACGTGAAAAATCGGTTTTGTCCTCAAGAGCTTGCCGTGAACCATCAGACATAATTTGCAGGGTAACACCATTAATACGTTCAATAAGGATACTCATACGAGACCTCCTATCGTGTTTATAAAAATTCAATTAGTTAAAATCAAAATCTTAACTAATGAAACTTTCCTCGTATTTTTTACGTTCTGCCTTGCTTGCACAACGAGCAGAAATAATGCGCTTATTTGGAGGACGGTGAGTGTAAACAAGCGTTAAGACAAAAACGAAATTCTCTACTTTACCAATGGTTCTAATACGCACTTCGCCCTGTCCTTCTTGGCTGCTATCTTCCTCAAGACGATTTGGATCATCAAAAATAGCAATAGCCGTTAAAAAATCTATCCCATGCTTTTGTATGTTCGTCGCATTTTTATTCTCATCCCACTCAAATAACATAAGCACTCCACTAATCTTAATGTACTGGTTACCAGTATAGATAAGACTTGGATAATTTGCAATTAAACGTAGGCTGGATAAGCCGCCATCCACCTTTCAACCCAAATAAACTACTCAATAATTATTTTCCCACCCAATTTCTCTGGTGCATGATGCTACGCTTATGCACCCTACAAGACTGATAATGAATTACACACATAATAAAATGAAATATATGCGTTTGAATCATGAATGAGAACCGCGCATCATAGCCGCATTCATTCAGGAGTCAATTCAATGTCTCAAATTCATACTTTAGGCTTTCCCCGCGTTGGTTTGCATCGCGAATTAAAATTTGCTGTCGAAAAATATTGGCGCGGCGAATTATCTGCCACCGAGCTGGAAAATGTCGGGCGGGTGTTGCGGGCGCGACATTGGGAATTGCAACGCGCCGCAGGACTCGATTTTGTCACCGTCGGCGATTTTGCTTTTTACGACCATATTTTGAATCATATTCAACTTTTGGGCTGTGAACCTGCACGTTTTGAATTTACCCCCGAACAAAACGAATTAAACCGTTATTTCATCATGGCGCGTGGCTTGGCGAATGAACATGAACATCAATGCGCGACTGCCTGCCATCATACGGAAGGTAGCCCCGCGCTAGAAATGACCAAATGGTTTGACACCAATTATCATTATTTAGTGCCTGAATTTACGGAAACAACGACGTTTAATTTAAATTCACAACGCTTGTTTGAAGAAGTGCAACAAGCGCAAGATTTAGGGCATCCCGTGAAAGTGGTGTTGGTGGGCGCGTTAAGTTTCTTATGGTTGGGTAAGGAAAAAACCAGCGATTTTGAACGCCACAGCTTGCTGGCAAAACTGCTACCTGTTTATCAAAATATTTTGCAACGCCTGCACGAAATGGGTGTCACTTGGGTACAAATTGACGAGCCGATTTTAGGCTTGGATTTGTCCGAAGAATGGAAAGCCTCTTTCCAAGAAGTTTATACGCAACTTGCGAACTTGCCTGTCAAGATTTTATTAGCCAGCTATTTTTCACCTTTAGAAGAAAATTTAAATTTAGCCTGTGGCTTGCCCGTGGCAGGTTTACATATTGATGCAGTGCGGGCGAAACTCGAATTGGAACAAGTTTCCGCGTGTTTGCCAGCAGATAAAATTTTGTCCGTGGGCATTATCGACGGGCGCAATATTTGGCGCAGTGATTTAACCGCCGCACTGGAAACTTTACGTCCCATCGCCGCACAGCGTGGGGAAAATTTATGGATTGCGCCCTCATGTTCGTTATTGCATATGCCGATTAGCTTGGAAACTGAAACCTTGCTCGATGCGGAATTAAAATCATGGCTGGCGTTTGCGGGAGAAAAATTAGTTGAATTAAATATTCTCAAGCAAGCGTTAAACGGCAAAACAGGCTTGATTGCGGAGGCTTTAGTGGACAATCAGCAAGCCATCGCCAGCCGTCGCCACAGTCAACGGGTTTCAAATCCTGAAGTGGCGCAACGTTTAAACGACTTGCCCAGCGAAGCCGACCGCCGCAATTCAGCGTTTCCCGAGCGCAGAGCCAAGCAACAAGCGCGTTTTCAATTACCTGCGTTTCCAACCACGACCATCGGTTCTTTTCCCCAAACGGCGGAAATTCGGGGCGCGCGGGCGGCGTTTAAACGCGGTGAATTGGACAATGCGACTTATCAACAGCGGATGCACGTCGAAATTGCCCACGCGGTCGAGCAGCAAGAAACTTTAGATTTAGACGTGCTAGTGCATGGCGAAGCAGAACGCAATGATATGGTTGAATATTTTGGCGAACAATTGGCAGGTTTTGCGTTCACTAAAAATGGCTGGGTGCAATCTTACGGCTCGCGCTGTGTGAAACCGCCCGTGATTTATGGCGATGTGTCGCGCCCCGCTCCGATGACGGTGGACTGGACGGTTTATGCGCAAAGCCTGACTTCCAAGCCGATGAAAGGCATGTTGACTGGCCCGATTACGATTTTACAATGGTCTTTTGTGCGCGATGACCAGCCGCGTGCCAAAACCGCGCTGCAAATTGCGCTGGCAATTCGTGATGAAGTGGTGGATTTGGAAACAGCAGGCATTGGCATTATTCAAATTGACGAGCCTGCAATTCGTGAAGGGCTGCCACTCCGTAAAAATCGTTGGAAAATTTATTTGGCATGGGCAACTCGCGCCTTTCGGATTTCTGCCTCGGGCGTTGCTGACGACACTCAAATTCATACCCACATGTGTTATTCGGAATTTAACGATATTTTGGCAGATATTGCCGCGATGGATGCGGACGCGATTACCATTGAAACCAGCCGTTCCGACATGGAATTATTACGTGGTTTTGGGGAATTCAATTATCCCAACGAAATTGGACCGGGCGTGTATGACATTCACTCGCCACGCGTGCCCACGGTGAATGAAATCCTGCGCTTATTAGAAAAAGCCGCCACGGTGATTCCTGCGCAAAATCTGTGGGTTAATCCTGATTGCGGCTTAAAAACCCGAGGCTGGAAAGAAACCAACGAAGCCTTACAAAACATGGTTACCGCCGCAAAATTGGCGCGGGCAGCCTTGGTATAATTACTGCATTATTCTCCCTTAAAATCCCGTTATTTTTGTGGTTCTGTATGATGTTTTTTTAAACATGGAACAGTGAAAATAATGGGGTAATTTAATTAATTATTTTGTAAATCAATCAACTAAATTAAATAAAAACATTCAACTTTTAGCGAAATTTTCTAAATAAGCACTTTAAAAATAATATACATTTTTACAGCGATAAACCCTATTTTTTAAAAAAGTATTTAAGATTAGCCATCTTATTTATGAGCATATTTTCAATCACAGTAACCGTCTAATTTTTAAAGTCGCTCTTATAACCATAAGCTTATATTAGGTAATTATTTCGCTTTATTCAAAAACGTAGCTATGTTATGTTTAATTACATAAATACCACTAAAAAAGACGAAATTTTTATGAGCCTACGCACCTTACACTGCTTATTGTTACTCTGCCTAATTTCTTTCCCAAGTTTTGCCGAGCCTGCACTTGTGGGAAAAAAAGTGCTTTATGTGTCTTCTTATGAAAATACTTATGAGTGGAGTGCGGGGATTGCCCGAGCGATTGAGGATGAGTTCGCGAATACGGGCGTGCAGTTGCGCCATTTTTACATGGACACTAAAAATCATCCTGCTGAAGCGGAAAAGCAGGCAGCGGCTCTCAAAGCCAAGGTGATGATTGAAGAATTCAAACCCGATGTGGTGATTACTTCTGATGATGATGCCGCGAAATATTTAATCGTGCCCTATTACAAAAATAGCAGCTTGCCCTTCGTATTTTGTGGGGTGAATTGGGATGCCAGCCAATATGGTTTTCCCACCGCCAATGTTACGGGAATGCTTGAGGTGGACTTAGCCGATCAATTAGTCAAACTATTGCGTGATTATGCGCACGGGGATCGTCTTGGATTTATTGGGCTGGACGGGCTTTCAGAACGCAAAGAGGCGACTTTTTATAAGAGCCACTTACATCTAAATTTACAAAAAACTTATTTTGTAAAAACCCTAACTGAATTTGAGCAAGCATTTAATGAAGCACAGAATGAAGTCGATATGCTGATTATTGCGAATTTGAAGGGCGTGCACGGCTTTGAATTAGAAAAAGCGATTGGGTTTGTAGAAAACAAAGTTCGCATTCCTACGGGAACCACTCTGCATCAAAGTTTAGCGCATTTAAGTTTATTAAGTTTGGTGAAATTGTCCAGTGAACAAGGCAAATGGGTGGCACAAACGGCATTAAAAATCTTAAATGGTGCATCCCCCAGTGATTTCCCGATTGCTAAAAATAAAGAAGGGAAATTGATTTTAAATACTTGGATGGCTGTGCAATTGGGGGTGAAATTTAAACCCGCCTTACTAAAGTTGGGAACGCCTGTGGGGAAGTTGGAACATTCAAAATGACACAGCCCAAATCTAAACGGGAAAATTGCGATTTAGTGAATTTAGACATGTTAAAATTTGCTCACTATTTCGAGACCCCAAGAGACACGTCATGTCCGCCTCTATTCAAGCTTATCTCGCCAGCGTTGAAGCCCATTTACAAGCAGGCAATGCCACCGAACACACCCACCGTTCAACCTTGCAAAATTTGCTGCAAAGTTTCATGCCTGAATTTCTCATCACCAATGAACCGCGCCGTATTGCTTGCGGTTCGCCCGACTTGGTGATTACGAAAGCCGAACTGGTGATTGGGCATCTTGAAGCGAAAGATGTGGGCGTGAATTTAGACAAGGCGCAAAAATCAGAGCAACTCAGCCGTTATTTAACCGCCTTAAATAATTTATTACTGACTGATTATTTAGAATTTCGCTGGTTTGTCGAAGGCGAGTTTCAAGCCGACATGACGGTGAAATTAGCGGAATATGATGCTAAAAAAGGTGTGCTCAAACCCAATCCTGAAGCTTTTGAACGTTTTGAATTATTGCTAAAAACTTTTGTGGAAACGCAAATTATCACCTTGCGCAACCCTGAAGAATTAGCCCAGAAAATGGCGCATATCACGCGACAAATCAATCATTCGATGTTATTGGCGTATTATCAGGAAGAACAAGAAAAAGGTTTGGGCAATTTACATTCACAGCTCAACAGTTTCCGACAAGTTTTAGTGGACACGCTCGCGCCTGACGAATTCACCGATATGGCTGCACAAACCATTTCTTATGGGCTGTTTGCGGCAAAATGTAGACATATTTCCACGATTTCTGAAACTACATTTTCCCGTTTCACCGCTGCCCATTTCATCACCAAAACTAATCCCTTTTTAAGAAATATGTTCGATCAATTCGCAGGCATTGATTTGGATGAACGTTTAGTGTGGGCGGTGGATCATTTAATCAGCGTGTTGAATCGCACCGATATTAAGGCGATTTTGGCAGACTTTGGCAAACGCACCCGCCAAGAAGACCCCGTGGTGCATTTTTATGAAACTTTCCTGAGCCATTATGATCCGCAATTGCGCGAAGTACGCGGCGTGTATTACACCCCAGAACCCGTGGTTTCTTATATCGTGCGTTCTGTCGATGCCATTTTGAAAGATAAATTCGCGCTGAAACAAGGCTTAGCCGATAACAGCAAAATTGACGAAACCACCCACACGGTGCAAATTCTTGATCCTGCCACGGGAACAGGCACGTTTTTATATGCGGTGTTTGCCAATATTTTTGAAAAGTTTCGGCATAACAAGGGGATGTGGTCAGATTACGTGTCCCTGCATTTATTACCCCGAGTGCATGGTTTTGAATTATTGATGGCAGCTTACACCGTGGCACACATGAAATTAGGGTTGCAATTAGAAGAATATGGCTATGATTTTAAAAGCAATGAGCGTTTACGGGTTTTTCTGACCAACACTTTAGATGAAGCGCATAAAAATCAAGAAACTTTATTAGCGCGTTGGCTTTCCAATGAAGCCAATGCCGCCAACTTTGTGAAAGCGAAATCGCCTGTGATGGTGATTCTTGGCAATCCGCCTTATTCGGGACATTCTGCCAACACGGGGCAATGGATTAATGATTTGCTGCACGGCATGAATTTAAGCGAAGGCGGGAAAATTTCGGGCGATATTCTCAAGG
>JBDLSS010000312.1:0-5464 GCA_039799345.1 Pseudomonadota bacterium | reverse complement strand
AGGGATTAAGGGCACGCAATACTTGTATCACGAGCCTTGCCACACCCCAATGAAGACGTATTCCGCGCTGAAAGTGGCAGAAAATTTACTCGGGCAAGCGGTGACTTTATCGGATCGTTGTTGTGGGGAAGCGGGTACGTTTGCCACCGCACGCCCTGATATTGCGGTACAAGTGCGTTCGCGGAAATTGGAAGAGCTGGAAAAAGGCGTGACTGAATTAATTGGGCATCCTGTGGATGGCAAACAGCAAGTCAAAATCCTGACTTCTTGCCCTGCCTGTTTACAAGGTTTGTCGCGCTATCGTGAAGATATTGAAGTGGAAACTGACTATATCGTTATCGAATTAGCTAATAGCTATTTGGGCAAAGATTGGCAGACAAAATTCATTGAACAGGCTAGACAAGGCGGGATTGAGCGCGTATTGTTGTAGGAATATGTCACTTCGTTTTTGATAGGAATACAATGAATCCCATTAAACTTAAAGCCTTGATGGAAAGCCTCGCCACTGCGCAAACGGAAGCTGATAAATTATTGCAAGAGCTGGTGGATTTGCAAGCTCGCACCACGCAACAATTTGATGAGGCCGATGCGCAATTACGCGAAACTGATCGCCAACTTCAAGAAACTGACGGTCAGTTGCAAGTGGTCGAGCAACAAATTAAGGCAATGGAAGTGCATGTAAAAAATACGAATCGTGAAGTGCAAGTGACCAATTTGCATTTTACTGAGGCTGCACAGGAATTAGATGTTGCCTGTCAAGAGTTTCAAAAATTGCAGCACCACATGTTGCATTGATTTGGTGTAAAGCCTTTTGATAAAGCCCTCTCAATTACCAAAATTGAGAGGGCTTTAAATTTTTAATAACATCAAAAGATTTAGGAGTCATGCAGTTGAATTTATAAGCAGTTCGTAGGGTGTATGGCGGTTACGCCTGATGCACCTTAGGCTTGATAAATCTGTTTAAATAAATAGGTGATTAATTCAGCTGCGTAACGCCTAAAATTAATAATTACCTGTTTTAATTGACTTGCAGTCTATTCCCTTTAGAATGAAGCCAATTTTTTAACGAATTTACGCACCCTTTCATGAAAACTCCCTTGGTTTATATTCTGCATTGTGGCAATTTTTACGGCACAGAACAAATGGCACTGGCAACCCTAGAAGGCTTGTCGAGTGAATACACCCCCATTTTGATTGCGCCAGAAGGTCTAGTCATCACTAAAGCACAAGAAAAAGGCATCAAAACTTATGCCTTTCGTAATTTGCTACAATTATCGTCACAACTTCATGAAGTATTAAGTAATCATTATGCGTTAATGGTAATGTCCACAGGTGTTAAACAAGCCTTATTGCTCTCAGTGTGGAATATCTTGTATCGGCGCAAACTCACCCATTTACATATTATTCACGGCGGTACAGACGAACGCGAAAGTTATGGGCGTAAGGCTTATCTCAATTATTTTTCCGTGCGTTTTGTTGCTGTGTCCTATTTTGTACGCAGTCGTTTAATTGTGCATGGGGTCAAAGCCAGCTCAATTGACGTGGTCGAAAACTTTCTGCTGCCTGAGCGCGTTGCAAAAAGTCCTAAACGTCCCCAATTTACTCGCCAGGGAATTCGGAAAGTTATTGTGATTTCACGGGTTGATCCCATTAAACGCATTGATGTGCTGTTAGATGCTTTAGATTTAGCTCCTGATTTATTGCAATATTTAGAAATTATGATTTTAGGAACTGGTTGGAATTTAGACGAAATGCGCGAGCGTGCTGCTAAATATTATCCACAAGTACAATTTTTAGGCTTTGTCTCGGATGTGCCCCAACGTTTGGCAGATGCCGATTTATTACTGCATCTGTGCCCCACTGAACCATTTGGACTGGCGGTTTTAGAAGCGATGGCAGCAGATTTACCAGTTTTAATTCCAAATACAGGTGGGGCTGCGGCATTGGTGGAAAATGAGGTTTCAGGACTGCACTTTAAAGCCAATAACCCTGAAGCTCTTGCCAAGCGTTTACGGGAGTTACTCATCGCAGAACCTGAATATTTAAATTGTTTGGTCGCAGGCGCACGTCAGGCAGTGGAAACTCGTTTTTCCGCAGAACAAGGAATTGCCAACTATCACGCGCTATTAACGGAGATACATCAATAATACTCACCATTGCTTGCAGTAAGCTCAACTGACAAACTTGAAATAAACCAATTTTTAGTGTGTGAATATCTTAAAGTTTAGTTGTGGTAAAATTTTCACACTGTTGTCTTGTGTAATGCGCTTTATATCAGGACGAAAATGTTGCAGCCCATATTTTTATTGAATGCTGTGCTGCATTATTAGGGCGTGTCATCAATTAGGTTTTAATAGAAAGTAGCGCGTTTAAAAACCTTTAAAAAAGCCCCAATCCCCTAAAGAGGGCTAAACACAAACAAGTTATTTAATGTTTTAAGTCCCCTTTAGGGGATTTAGGGGCTGGTTTTAAGGTTTAGCCCTCTTTAAGTAGGGGGTGGGGCGCAGTTAAAATTTAATTGATGACACGTCCTAGCAATAACATAAACTCACTTAGGATTCACATGACTTAGGCTTGATTTTTGCTGTAGAAAAAGCATATATCATAGTTACTCAGTTGTACGAACCTTGATTCCTGATAGAATTAAACACGCTGCATCAAATAGCAATGTATTAAACTGAACTCGCAGTAAATGGAACATTGACCAAAGCTAACAATGATTTATATTTAGTAGACATAAAATATAAATCTAACAGTTGTCAAGTTAAGCGTAGATTTAAGGTAAGTTTATGGGGTGAAGAGGCTTAGCCGCTATGCACCAGAGAAGGCAACTTCGAAGCAGAGAAACTTTTATGATGACGCAAGGTGCATGACGCTACGCTTAGATACCCTACACTTTCCCGCGCTTAACTTAATCGTGTTGGTTCGAAGCCTATAAAATCTACCCAGAAACGGGCGAGATAAAACAGCTAAGCGGTGTGAAAAAATACGATTACTTTCTAGTGAATGGGTCAATAGAGATTATAGTCGACGCGCGTAATATTCTTTTACGTGCCTTGGTAGATGCACCCCACGTTTTTAACGTGGTCGTTAATGAAAATTAAGAAAAAAGTATCGGAGATCACCTTAATGGCAAAAATTTTGCTGGTAGAAGATAACGAGATGAACCGTGATATGCTATCACGCCGTTTGTCACGTAAAGGGTTCGATGTCGTGATTGCCACTGACGGCGGGCAAGGCGTTGAAATGGCACACAGTGAAAAACCTGATCTGATTTTAATGGACATGAGTTTACCTGTGAAAGATGGTTGGACTGCCACCCGAGATATTAAAGGCGCGGAAGATACCAAACATATTCCCGTGATTGCCCTGACTGCCCATGCAATGTCAGGAGATAGAGAACAAGCCCTTGCAGCGGGGTGCGATGATTATGATACCAAACCGATTGAATTACCGCGCCTATTAGGGAAAATTGAAGAATTATTAGCTCATCATAAACCTGACGCATGAATTTAATTTCTATGGGTACACAGATTTTGTGCATTGCCATGCCCGAATTTTCACATATGACTCTCCAGCTGAAGGCATAATTCCGTGATTAGTAACGAAAATGACTTAGTCGATATGGGGCAAGATTTACAGACCCCAGCGAAGGCGATCATTGCCTATACTGAGTCTTTGCTCGACTATGCGAAACACCGTCCTAATTGGGTTGAGTTCATCCCTGATTTAAATAAAATGCTGTCTGCCGCACAGCAACTGTCAACACTCATCACCAAACTCTTCAGTAAACGCAATACACCCACGGGCGAGGTTGATCTTGAATCTTTTACCTCGACGATTCGCCATGATTTACGCACTCCAATCAATGCAATCATTGGTTATGGTGAGATGTTGCTCGAAGATGTTGATGACGAAGTCAATCAAGAAGCCTGTTTAGAACTGCAAAAAACGCTTTCCTCAGCTCGACGTTTACTTACCCTGATTGGCGATTTAATTTATTTCTCTAAGGCTGAAACGGTTTTCCGCCCAAGTGAATTTGATGCTGCAAATCCGCCCGCATCCACACTGATGGATGAGGTGGTACTTTCGATGCGCAGCACCACAGATAATCACGTTGTAGAAGTGGCAGTTCAAGAAGCTTCATTGTTGGTGGTGGATGATAAAGAAAGTAATCGTGATCTGCTCTCGCGTCGTTTGGATCGTCAGGGTTTTAAAGTTGAAGTTGCCGAAAGTGGGAAACAAGCGTTAGAAATGATTCGCCAACGCAACTATGACTTGGTACTGCTGGACATCATCATGCCCGAGATGAATGGTTATCAAGTCTTAGCAGAACTTAAAAATGATCCCCATTTGAGTCACATTCCAGTGATTATGATTTCCGCGCTGGACGAAATCGACAGTGTGGTGCGCTGCATTGAAATGGGCGCAGAAGATTATCTCCAAAAGCCATTCAATCAGGTTATTCTCAAAGCTAAAATTTCCGCTTCTTTAGAGCGCAAACGTTTACGAGATCGTGAACATGCGTTCATCAAAAAATTACAAATAGAGCAGGATAAATCTGAAAAATTACTGCTGAATATTTTACCCAAACCGATTGCGGATCGTCTTAAGCGTGGCGAGCGGGTTATCGCAGACAGTTTTCCCGAAGTCACCGTCTTATTTTCTGATTTAGTTGGTTTTACCCAATTATCAGCTGGGGTTTCAGCATCACAATTAGTGGAAAAACTGAATGAAATTTTCCTCGCGTTTGACATTTTGACTGAACTGCATGGCTTGGAAAAAATTAAAACCATTGGGGATGCTTACATGCTCGTCGGTGGTTTACCCACACCACGCCTTGATCATGCGGAGGCGGTGGCAGATATGGCGATGGATATGTTCGATGCGATCAAACGCCTGAATTTTCAGCATGATTCTAATTTTAATATTCGTGTCGGTATTCACACAGGACCTGTGGTTGCGGGTGTGATTGGCAAAAATAAGTTCAATTATGACCTGTGGGGCGATGCGGTAAATATCGCAAGCCGCATGGAATCTCATGGCATTCCTGGTAGTGTGCAAATATCTGAAGCCACTTATAAACGCATTCAAGACAAATTTAATTGCGAGTCTCGCGGTTTGATTGACATCAAAGGCAAAGGACAAATGCACACTTATTTCCTCAAAGGGCGCAAATAGCCATCCTGTTTTTCCTCTCCCAAAAATCTACTGCATTTCCACACATAAGGTATTTTAATGACACAGCGACGTGTTGCGATTATTGCAGATAAGCCGGGCTGGCATGGGCATTGTTTAAGTCAGGCGTTTGCAAAGCGTGACATTGACACTTGTTTTATCGCACTGTCAGAGTGTGTCTTAGACCTCGCTGCAAGCCCACCGCGTATTGTACTGCCGTATTTTGGCGGGGCTTTACCTGACGGGGTGTTAGTGCGGGGCGTGGCAGGCGGCAGCTTTGAACAAG
>JBDLSS010000311.1:0-6810 GCA_039799345.1 Pseudomonadota bacterium | reverse complement strand
TCCCATCCAAAACTATTAAGGCAGGAACGCATGGTGTTCCAGGAGGGGAAAACATGATTCGATATGAAGATGGAACGGTGAGGTATCTCAGTGTTTTTGAGGCTAAACGTATTCAAACATTTCCTGACGACTTCGTGATTGAAGGAGCTTGGGGCGAGGCTATGCGCCAAATTGGAAATGCAGTTCCCGTGCGTTTGGGTGAAATTATAGGAAAACAAATGATAAATATCTTCAGAAAAACCCACTCTAATAAACTATTCAACAACAAACAAACCTAATAATGAACCCATTAAAAAATGACCGTTTTTTACGCGCCTTGTTGCGCCAACCTGTTGATGTCACCCCTGTTTGGATGATGCGTCAAGCAGGGCGTTATTTGCCTGAATACCGCGCCACCCGCGCCCGTGCAGGCAATTTCATGAACTTGTGTCAAACCCCTGAACTGGCGTGCGAAGTAACTTTACAGCCTTTAGCGCGTTATCCGCTGGATGCGGCGATTTTATTTTCCGACATTCTCACCATTCCCGATGCGATGGGTTTAGGGCTGACGTTTGCCGAAGGTGAAGGACCACAATTTGCCCGCCCTGTGCGTACAGCCGCCGATGTCGCTGCTTTGGGTGTGCCCGACCCGCATCAAGAATTACGTTATGTGGTCGATGCCGTGAGTTTAATTCGCCGCGAATTGGCGGGCAGTGTACCTTTAATTGGATTTTCAGGCAGTCCGTGGACACTTGCGACGTACATGGTGGAAGGGCGCGGCACGAAAGAATTTCGTTATGCCAAAGGTTTGATGTTTGAACAGCCCAAAGTGATGCACCAGTTATTAGACACTTTGGCAAAATCTGTCACCTTGTATTTAAACGCACAAATTGCCGCAGGGGCGCAAGCGGTGATGATTTTTGATACGTGGGGCGGCGTGCTCACCACCCGCGATTATGCCGAGTTTTCCTTGCACTACATGCAGCAAATTCTTGACGGTTTGACCCGTGAAGTGGATGGGCAAAAAATCCCCGTGATTTTATTCACCAAAGAAGGCGGTGAATGGTTAGAAGCACAGGCGGCAACGGGTTGCGATGCTTTGGGCATTGATTGGAAAAGCCCGATTGCACAGGCACGGCGGCGTGTCGGTGATAAAGTTGCTTTGCAAGGCAATATGGATCCTTGCGTGCTCTATGCCAGCCCCGAGCGGATTGAAGCGGAAGTGGCTACAATTTTAGAAAGTTTTGGACAAGGTTCGGGACATGTGTTTAATTTGGGACATGGCATTCATCAACATGTCGATCCTGAACGGGTTAAGGGATTTATTGATGCGGTGCACCGTTTGAGCGTGCCCTATCATCAAGCAGTAAACGCATAATATCTGAAAATCTGAGCTTGACGGCTTATCCTCAAAATGGGATACACTGTGATTCTCTCATCCAATGTTCTTTAAGGTCTGAAACCTTACCCTTGAGGGGAATAGTTCCAATGTTCCAACATGGGTTATCATTTTGGGTAATTTTTTCATTGATGGATAGTCTATTCAAAGACAGCTATCTGTCGATGGCTTTGTCACTCGACAGATGAGGTCGAGTGTGGATCGAAACGCATCACAATAAGGAATTGATATGGCTAGAACGACTGCGGGTTTTTCATGGAGTTTCTTTTTTCTGCGCTTTTTATTGGCGATTTTAGTCGTGTTTGGCACGTACAATCCCAGCGGCATGTCTTACACTCACTGGGCTTTAATTGATATACACGGTTTCACCGTGGTTAAAGCTTTGGTAGGCTTGCTATTATTGGGTGGCTGGGGCGTGCTCTTACATGCGACTTATCACTCATTAGGCGTAATTGGTTTAATTATGGTCACTTTGTTTTTCAGCTTATTGTTCTGGTTATTACTGGACACAGGCAAGCATTGGTTGCCCACTAATTCACATATGATTCAATATGTTCTGTTATTAGTGGTGTCATTTGTGTTGGTGATTGGAGTCATTTGGTCTCATTTATATCGCAAGCTCACAGGGCAAATTGATATTGTTGAGTAAAAGTTGTCATATTCGCTACACATAGAGCGCGTAAAGTCAGCAGACAGGGGTGGGCAAATCTAGCCTGCCCTTTTTTGTGGGCGAAATCTCCCCATCAGTATTGAACTACATTCCTTTGATTCGAGAGAGAAACTAATCCAGACTCCGAATAAACTCGCATTTACAGGGGGGCTTACCTATGCTTAAAAAGTATGTGTTTATATGTATGTTCAGATTTATAAAGTAACTTTATTTTCGATACTGTCCTGCGTTTACGCATATCGTGCTAGAAAGCCTCATGTTGATTGTTCAGGGTCTATTTTATGGATAACCGTTTTACTTTAGATTGGTTCGCACTTAGCCCTCATGTACTTTGTTTGTTCGACGCACAGGGTGTTTTACACAAAGTTAATCCTGTTTGGGAACAGCAATATTCAACCATCGTGGGCGATAATTGGCTCACATTACTGCATCCTGAAGAACATGCCAGCAGCTTGCAAGCACTGCTCGAATTGACTACAAACCCCAAGCAAACCTTATGTTTGGAGCGTCGTTATTTGCAACGCAACCAGCATTATCACGGGCTACAATGGCAAATTAAATACCTGCCTGAAGCTCAACTGTTCTATGCGACCGCGACAGATATTAGTGCTTATAAAACGCTCTCCGTGCCTTCAAATCCTGAACCTGAACAGATGTTAGAAACCTTGTTCAAAGCTATGCCTGTTGGTATTTGTATCAGCAGTCCAGAAGGCTTTTTTGTACAAGTTAATCCTGCATTTTGTCAGTTATATGGCTACAGCGCACAACAACTCATTGGGCAACACGTCACCATGATTGTGCCGCCAGAAAGTCGGAGGATACTGGGGGCATTGCATGAAAATTTTTTCCATACCGTCGAAAAGAAACTGCATCGTTATTTGCCCGCCCTGCACCACAATGGCAGCATTTTTGATGTCGAAATTTATGCTCGGATTATTGAATTTGCAGGACAAGCCTTAAACGTCACCTTGTTTCTTGATGTTACCGAAAAGCTGCAAACTGAGGTCGCACTGCATAAACAACAAGAAGCTTTTGAAACAATTTTTAATTCCGTTCCCAGCATGATTTGGTATTCAGATACAAATCACGTGGTGATACGTGCTAACAAAGCCTTTGCACGGTTTTTAAACTTGCCCATTTCTGCAATTGAAGGGCAAACCCTGCAACAATTGCTACCGCAGCGCAGCCCTGAATATCAATTGCAAAATGCCGAAATTTTACGCACCCGACAAGCTATTTATGGCTGCAAAGAACATTTAACCCTGCCATCAGGGGAAGAACGCTGGTTACAAATCGACAAAGTTCCCTATCATGATGCCGCAGGGCAAGTGACGGGCATTATTGTGATTGCTGTGGATATTACGGCCTATATCACCACCACCCACGCCTTGCAAGAAAGCCAAGAGCGTTACGCCTTGGCAGTGTGTGCCAGTAAAACCGCAATTTTTGATTACAATATTTCCCAAAAATCTTTATATTTAGACCCACACTTTATCAGTTTAATGGGATATTTACCCAGCCCAATGCCATTAAGCAGTGAGGAATGGCGCGTCATTATTCACCCCGAAGATTACGAAAAAGTTCATCAAAGTAGTTGCGCATATATTGAACAAAGTATTTCAGATTATTCTTTAGAATTCCGTCTATTAGATGCACAAAGTCATATTCGTTGGGTGTATATACACGGGCATCTAGTCAGTGATGAACAGGGCGATGCTACACGCATCTTAGGCACGATTACTGATATTACCAACCGCAAAAAAACCGCTGACAGTTTGCATCAACATGAAATTGCCTTGCGTAACAGCGAGCATTATCTGCAAGCCGTGATTAGTAACACTCCGATTAGTTTATTCACCATCGACATGCGCGGTATTTACACCTTCTCGCGTGGCAAAGGTTTGAGTTTATTCAATTTACAAGAAGATGAACTGGTTGGAAAATCTGCCTTTGAACTGAATCGCTACTATCCGCACGTCATCGCCGATATTCAACGCGCCCTAAAAGGAGAAACTTTTTCCAGCGTGTTATGGCGTAAAGAGCTGGCATTTGAAACCCAATACAGCCCCTTGTTTAACGAACACAATGAACTGGTAGGCACAGTCAGCGTGTTCATCGACATCACCGAATACAAACGCACTGAACAAGCCTTACAAAAACAAGTACAACAAAATCGCTCGATTTTACAAAGCTCGATGGACGGTTTTTGTATGACCGATTTGAGTGGGCGTTTTTTTGAAGTGAATCCTGCCTTTTGTACTTTATTGGGTTACAGCCGCGAATATTTATTAGACAGCTATTTGGCAGAAATTACCGCTCCCGATGCCGTCGATTCGCTAGAACATATTTTGAGCGCGTTGATTAGCAAACACACCTCGCGTTTTGAAACCCGATTAAAGCATTGTTTAGGCTCGGTGCTGGATGTTGAAGTCAGCAGCAACTTGGTACAAATTGCTGAAGAAAAAGTATTTTTAATTTTTACACGCGACATCAGCTTGCGCAAACGCGGTGAAGCTGAATTGCGTCAAGCTAAAGAATTGGCAGAAGTTGCCAATCTCGCTAAAAGTGAATTTTTAGCCGCCATGAGCCACGAAATTCGCACCCCAATGAATGCGGTGATTGGTGTCACTGATTTACTGTCTAACACTACCCTCACCCCGCAACAACAACGTTATGCGGAAATGATTAAAACTTCAGGGGAAAATTTACTTAATGTTATCAATGATATTTTAGATTTTTCTAAAATTGAAGCGGGTAAATTGGTGTTAGAACACATCGAATTCGATTTAACTCGTATTACCAATGAAGTGATTGATTTATTTGGTATTGCGGCATACAGCAAGGGTTTGAAACTTGCCTGCCGTATGCCCAAACAAATGCCCTCCTGTTATTTGCACGGTGACCCCAGTCGTTTAAAACAAGTCTTGAATAATCTCATTGGCAACGCGCTGAAATTTACCGAGCAAGGGGAAATTGTGCTGACTGTGAGCATGATTGAAGAGTGCGCTCAATGTCTCAGTTTACGTTTTGAAGTGCAGGATACAGGGATTGGTATTAATCCCAGCGCGATTAAACATTTATTTCAAGCCTTTTCACAAGCGGATAGCTCAACAACGCGGCGTTTTGGCGGCACAGGTTTGGGCTTGACGATTTCACGGCGTTTAATTCAAATGATGGGCGGTGATATTGGGGTGCATAGCGCGTTAGGCGAAGGCAGCACTTTCTGGTTCAACCTGCGTTTTGATAAATCCTGCCGCAGTTTGCCCAGTTTATTAGAAGCGCATCAGGTGAATAGCGAGCAATTACAGCAATTGCGGGTGTTGATTGTTGATGATTACGCCACCAATCGTGAAATCTTACAAGCGCAAATCCAGCACTGGGGCTTAACCGCAGAAACCGCACTCAGTGGGGCGCAGGGTTTACAGCGTTTAAAAGACAGTTTGCTACAGTCGCATCCTTATGATTTAGCGATTATTGATTACATGATGCCTGATATGGATGGGGTGGAATTAGCGCGGCATATTCGTGCGATTCCGCAATTGAGCCAGTTGCCGATTATTATGTTGACCTCGGTTTACCAGATGCACAGCGGCGACGAGTTAAAACAATTAATTAACTTATGCCTGCATAAACCTGTGAATCAGGGCAATTTATTCAATGCCTTATTGCAAACCATGGGATTGATCAAAACTGAGACTACACCCCTGAATGAGGACAATCATAAAATTTCGCTGGCGACAAACCAATACTGGCATGTACTGTTAGCTGAAGATAATTTAATCAACAAAGAAGTTGCATCGGAAATGCTCAAAAATTTGGGCGCGAACATGACTTGGGCGGAAAATGGTCAACAAGCAGTGCTCGCGGTGCAACAACAACATTTTGATTTAGTTTTAATGGATTGCCACATGCCGATTATGGACGGCTTCGCTGCCACCCAACAACTCAAAACTTGGTTTCTGCACAATAATATTTCCAAGCCACCGCCCATTATCGCGCTTACTGCCAATGCAATGCAGGGCGATAAAGAACGCTGTTTGCAAAGCGGTATGGATGATTATTTGAGTAAACCGATAAAAACCCAAGATTTATATGCAATGGTGCGTCATTGGTTGCCGCATTTGTATGTGAAACCTATTGCCCGCCCAAGCTTGCTACCGCCGTTATTGTCGCCATCGACACATCAGCAACAAGCTGTGCTAGACCTGCATTATTTGGCACAATTGCGTCTCGAAATGCGAACCCGTGGAGTGGCGCGGTTAATTGATTTATATTTGCAGGAAGTGCCGAATTACGTCAAAGCCGTGCATCAGGCGGTGGACAGTGAGGATTATGAAACTTTATACATGGCAGCCCACAAATTGAAAGGCAGTAGCGTGAATATGGGCGCGGCGCAAATTGTACAATTATGTTTGGAATTAGAAACGGCGTCTCGTAATCACAGCGTGATACAAGCCCGTAATTTAACGGCTTATTTAAGCCCTGTGTTACTGCAATTGAAAGCGGCATTGTTGGCACAAAAGGCGCGATATATTCAAGAAGAAGTGCGTTCTTAACGTTAACCTGAGTACGGCGAAAAAATTGAAGATAATAAGACCCATTTAGATAGTTAGTAGTATTGAATTGGGATAACGTTAATGATTTAGCCCTCCGGGTTGGGAGGGCTTAATCAAAGAGTATAAATATTATGTATAATATACAGTTAAGCAACTATCATCCTTAACCATTTGATTCCCTTCATAACAAATGAATAGCTTAATCT
>JBDLSS010000310.1:0-4932 GCA_039799345.1 Pseudomonadota bacterium | reverse complement strand
ACTTGCTTAAACGTTCTAACATGCACTGACCGATGTCAGTGGGAGAACGGGCAACTACCACCCCAGCAGCTTCGAGGCTGGCAATCTTATCGGCTGCCGTGCCTTTGCCACCAGAAATAATTGCGCCTGCATGACCCATACGCTTACCAGGAGGTGCAGTCACACCAGCGATATAGCCGACAACAGGTTTGGTCACATTGGCTTTGATATAAGCCGCTGCTTCTTCTTCTGCAGTACCGCCGATTTCGCCGACCATGATGATGCCTTCAGTTTGAGGGTCTGCTTGGAATAATTTCAAGCAGTCAATGAAGTTCATCCCATGAATAGGGTCGCCACCGATACCGACGCAAGTGCTTTGTCCCAAGCCATTTAACGTGGTTTGGTTCACAGCTTTATAGGTCAGCGTACCTGAACGTGACACGATCCCGACTTTGCCTTTTTTGTGAATGTAACCGGGCATAATCCCGATTTTGCATTCATCAGGCGTAATCACGCCGGGGCAGTTAGGACCGATTAAACGCACGTCAGGATAGTTAGCAGTTAAAGAAGCTTTAACTTTTAACATATCGAGCACAGGAATGCCTTCGGTGATACAGACGATGATTTTGATGCCGCCAGCAGCTGCTTCTAAAATCGCATCCGCTGCAAAAGGCGCAGGCACATAAATCATCGAGGCTTCTGCGCCAGTGGCTTTCACTGAGTCGCTCACCGTATCGAAAATAGGCAAGCCTAAATGACTATCGCCACCGCGACCAGGTGTTACCCCACCGACTAATTTGGTGCCGTAAGCCAAGGCTTGTTCAGAATGGAAAGTCCCTTGTTTGCCAGTGAAACCTTGGCAAATGACTTTGGTATTAGCGTTAATTAAAATGCTCATGTTGACTTATCCCTTCTTCTTCGCTGCTTCGACGACTTTCAGTGCTGCATTTTTCAAGTTATCGGCAGCAATAATGGGCAAGCCACTTTCTGCTAATAATGCCTTACCTTTATCAACGTTCGTTCCTTCTAAACGTACGACAACAGGCACTTTGACACCGACTTCTTTGAAGGCATAAATCACACCTTCAGCAATCATATCGCACTTCACGATACCGCCGAAAATGTTGATTAAAATCGCTTCAACTTGGGGATCAGAGGTGATAATTTTGAAAGCTTCAGAAACTTTCTCTTTGGTTGCGCCGCCGCCAACATCTAAGAAGTTAGCAGGTTCGCCACCGCTGAGTTTGATGGTGTCCATAGTCGCCATCGCCAAGCCTGCGCCATTCACCATACAGCCGATGTTGCCATCTAAAACCACATAGTTCAGATCGAATTGACGAGCTTTGTGCTCTTTTTCGTCTTCTTGGCTAGGATCGTATAAAGCGGCTAAATCAGAATGACGGAATAAGGCGTTATCATCTAAGTTGATTTTGCCATCTAACGCCATCAAATCGCCTTTATCATTAATGATTAAGGGATTGATTTCTAACAAGCTTAAGTCTTTATCAACGAATAAGCGGTATAAACCACCGAGGATAAAGGTTAATTGTTTACGTTGGTTGGCATCCAAACCCAAGGCAAAAGCGATGTCACGGCACTGATACGCTTGAATCCCGACAATAGGATCAATCGTGCTGGTGATAATCTTTTCTGGGGTATGTTCGGCAACTTCTTCGATGTCCATCCCACCTGCCACAGAAGCGATAATCGCGATGCGGCGGGTAGCACGGTCAACCACAAAGCTTAAATATAATTCGCTTTGGATTGCGGTGGTGTTTTCGATTAAAACACAGTGAATAGGTTGTCCTGCAGGACCGGTTTGATGGGTAACGATATTCGTGCCCACTAAACTTTTGGTGATTGCTGCAACTTCATCTAAAGTGTTGGCTTTTTTAACGCCACCGGCTTTCCCACGTCCACCTGCGTGAACTTGGGCTTTCACCATCCATGCATTTCCCCCTAAGGTTTGTGCGTGTTGTCTGGCTTCTTCGGGGCTGAAAGCGGGGTGACCATTAGGAACGGGAATTCCATAATCTGCAAAAAGTTTTTTAGCTTGATATTCGTGTATGTTCATTGCTTGCTCTGACTTCTTCTCTGGTGTTGAGAGGAGTATATTTTGGAATAAATGCGTTATTTTAGCAAAGGAATTGCGATAAATTTTACAAATGATATAGAAGTGGCTTTTTTTATGTAGTTTCAACTAATTAACTGCATTTTTTGGCTAAAAACATAGCTAAAGCATGGGGCTTATCTTAAAAAAATATGTCATGATCGGCAAAACATCGCTTTATTTTAATGCGCGAGGAAAGAAAAATGCGTCATTTAATCCGTCAATCGGTGCTTTCTGAACCCAGCACTTTGGACAAAATAAATTTAGGAGATATGGAACTTGAACAATTACGAGTAATTTTTCCAAATTTAACTCCAGCAGCAGTCTTATTGCCTTTAGTTGAGCGCGATGCTGAGTTTTACTTGATTTTAACGCAGCGCACAGAACATTTACATAATCATGCAGGGCAAATTTGTTTTCCGGGTGGGCGCGTGGATGTGGGCGATGAAACCCCGATTGCCACCGCGTTGCGTGAGACGGAAGAAGAAATCGGTTTGTCTAAGGAATTTATCGAAGTTGTGGGTTATTTGGATAATTATGCAACCGCTACGGGTTTTTTAATTTCTACGGTGGTGGGTTTTGTCAAATCTGAATTTGATTTGAAACTGGACAGTTTTGAAGTGGCGGATGTGTTTGAAGTGCCGCTATCCTTTGTACTGAACCCTGAAAATCATCAACGCGAAAGCCGTTTTTTCAAAGGGCGACAACGCAGTTATTACGTGATTAATTATCAAGGGAGAATTATTTGGGGGGCGACAGCAGGGATTTTGGTGAACTTTTCTCGACGCTTGCAGCAAGTTTAGTCACTTTCTTTCATCAATTATTAAACGCTTAATTACCACTGTGTATACAACTCAAAATGTACCCCATTATCTTGTAAATCATGCTCTTTATTGCTGGATACCGATTTCAACGCCTTACCCCAATACAATTCTGCCAAAATTTTAGCTGTCGGTAACCAGCGCAAACCGACGCCCGCACTGGCTAAAAAACGCGGTTCAAGCGTGTCTGCATGCGTATTCCATGCGCGTCCATAATCAAAAAAAGGCGCGATTTGTAACATACCTTCCTCCAAATTTCCTGAGGTCATACCATCCATACGCCACTTGCTAATCGGAATGCGCCATTCCAAGGAAGCAATTAAACCATTGTCACGAATTAATTGATTTTCACGATAGCCGCGCACCGTGGTTGCGCCGCCGAGTGCGAACTTTTCCAAAGGCAATAATTCTTTTTTGCTTAATTGCACATCGCCGCGAAACAGCAATTGACTGTCTAATAATTCCAAACGCCGTACCCATTGTAACTGCCCCAACCAGCTGAAAAACCGTCCGTCAGGCGAACCCTCATAGTTGACCGTCGCATCAAGCACATGTAAACCTGTGTTAAAACTGGAACGCGCCGCTAACACCTGCGTACGACTACGCTCTAGCCATTCTTGCGTGAAACGCAACACCGATACTGTACTTTTTCCATCCCGTACACCTGGCGAAAATGAAAAAGGCTTACCCAGCAATGAAGTGGCACTACTGCGATGATCAAATTTAAGCCCCAGATTAAATTCCGCATTAGGTGTTTTATGCCACGGCTGCAAGATACCAATTTCATAACTATCAACTAAACTTTTCACATCCAATTGCCGAAAAGTTTCTTCCACCACTTTGGAGTCACTGCGCCCGACATGAAACGATAAGGTGGTGTCATAACGATTAATCGGCAGACTATAATCCAGCGCGTAATCATTCAAACCACGGGTCAAACCATAATGCACATTTAAACTATCGCCCCAGCCGGAAAGATTGCGATGCAGTCCTTCCAATTCTGCGCGATATGAACCAATGCTGGGCGAGCGATGATTATTAAAACGCAGTCCCCACTGATATGGTGAGGCTTCTGCAACTTTGACATTTAAAATGCTTTCACCTAAATTCAGGCTCGGGGCAAGTTCCGCATTGATACGTTTAAATAAGGGATTTTGCTGTATTAATTGCAGACGTTTTTGTAACTCATTAATGTTTAAAGTGGTTTTTTCGTTGTCTTCTAAGTGCGATTTAATATAAGCGGTTTTGACCTGTTCATTGCCAGACACGTCAACCTGTGTCAACTCACCTTCAATAATTTTAAAGGTAATTTCCCCTTCAACGACTTGCTGATCAGGAATCACCGCGCCCGAATTAATATAGCCTTCATTCACATAATGTTGGGTAATTTTATTTTTAGCTTCTTGCAATTCTTCAGCACTGATGGCACGCCCTGTGTACGCGCTTAATAAGGTTTGTAAAGTGTCTTCAGAAAAGCTGCGATTGCCCACAAAGCGAAAAGCTTTCACCTGCACCTGTCCCAACGTTGAAAGCGGATCGGTAATCGGGGGCATATTTGGAAAAATGTCGGATTCAGAAGCTGATAAACTAGGGGAAAACGCACTCACATTTGCCCCTAGTAATAATACCGAGAAATTGAAAAGACGTTTCAAGAAAAATTCACCTGCATGATTTCGCTGCTAATGCAGGCTATTATAAGGCTTACGTTGAGAACGATATATTCTCAAATATTCAGAAGAGATTAAACACGATTTAGGAGAGGTGTCGTTGTTGTTCTGCAAATTGACCGTAGCGGGTATCAACCCCACGAATATGAGTAGACAACCAAAACTTTAGAAAAATTGTAAAATCGTCACTGAGTTTATCGTGCATACCCTGCTCAAAATCTTCAATAAAGCGCGTTAAATCTGTTAACAAATGCAGGTGTAAGCGTTTATGCGCGTCCAAACCAGAAAAGCCTAAACTCCTCATATACTGCTCTTCTTCACGGAAATGTTGACGGGTATAATCCACCATCGCATA
>JBDLSS010000309.1:0-3988 GCA_039799345.1 Pseudomonadota bacterium | reverse complement strand
AATCCTGTAAATCCTGATTCAGACAATAAGCAGGCTAAAATCATTAGCCCTTATTCTTATAATAAAATAGTTAATAATTACAAAACTTTATGAACGGTTTTATCATAACGTGGCAACAATTGAATGCTGTCATCAAACCAAATTTGAATAGTTTGCGCCATCGACTCTTGTAACGCTTTTTCCCAAATTGTGCGAGAACTTTGCAAAGCAGTATTGGTATTGTTAATAAATTCATCGCGTTGCATCAAGGAAACTCCCTTATTAATCGCATAATCAAGCCCCACGCCGCCTGCAATTCCCACCGCAACCCCTAAAGGCCCGCCAATTGCGCCCACTGCGCCGCTGCCCGCAATGGTCAAAGCTTTGGCAATAAACGGGCTGGCAAGTTTGCTGATTAAGCCACTTTCCACATTCGCCGCAATTCCTTTGGCAACCGCACTGCCGATAACTTTACCCGTTAATCCGCTGCCTGCCGCAAGCAATGCCCCGCGCCATGCCTCAGTGCCATTCTTTTGATAATTCGCAAAATTGATTTTATTGAGATTACTTTTCCAATCTAACTCTAAAGTCGCTTGACTGGCATTATTTTCAACATGCGTGGTTTGCTGCTTCACAAAAATTTGAAATTTTTCTTCAACTTTGGTTAAAGATTCCAACCACTGCGAATGCGCTTGTTTCAATTGTTCTGTATAAACGGCTTCTATGGCAGGATGGGTAATTTCGGGCTGTAAAATAATCTTATCATATTGTTGTTGAATCACTTTTTGTAAATCATAAGCGACTGCATCGGATAAACTTTGCGCCCCACTGCTGAAAGTATTTTTGGTTGCAGAAGTCACCGCTTTCAAAAGTAATTCATAAGTCGTGGTATAAGCAAAATACCAATCGGCAAAATTGGGAATGCGTTGCTGCATTGCCTGAAAAATCAGGTTTAGTTTTTCCGTCAATGCTTGTCGCGCCTGGGCTTGCAGTTGTTGACGCAGTTGTTCAAGTTCGGTGAAGTTTTGGCTCACGAATTTGGAATATTGTTCCGCATCGACTAACACGCGGTGGTTTTCCCCATTTTGATAATGCGTCACCAATTGAATTGTGGGTTTAACTTCGATTTTTGCGACAACGCTAACTTTACTCTGATCCGTGTGTACCACTTGCGCCGCATCTAAACGCGCCATCAGACTGTCGTACCATTGTCGCCCCAGTTGCAGCCCAAAAAATAACAGCACCAAAATACTTAAACCGATGATTAAAAAACGCCATCTATGGGATGCGGGTTTTACCAAAGCAGGCGGTGCGGGCGGTAAACATTCACCCGTTAAGACCGCTGTCGATGCGGGTTCTGAAAATTCTTTTTTCTGGTTTGTGATTGATTTCATATGAGTTTCCTGAACTTATAAACAGCGGGCGCAGGGTCTAGTCCATAAAAAATAGCGACCCACCTTAAAGCAAGTCGCTATTCTAGAAATTACACAATTTAGTCTATAACAATTTGATTTTAATAGAAATATTATTTGTGTAATTTCGATATTTCCTTAGAATACTTACACAGCTGTCGGAGCTGCTGGCGGTCTTCTCAACTTGATGTGTAATTCACGCAACTGCATTTCACTGGCGGGTGAAGGCGCAGAAGTCAAAGGACAACTTGCAGTTTGCGTTTTCGGGAAGGCAATCACGTCACGAATGGAAGTTGCACCCGTCATCAACATCACCAAACGGTCTAAACCGAAGGCTAAACCGCCATGCGGAGGACAACCTGACTTTAATGCATCCAACAAGAAGCCAAACTTTTCACGCGCTTCGCTTTCCCCAATCCCCAGCAAATTAAATACAGCTGATTGCATTTCAGGGCGGTGAATACGAATTGAGCCGCCGCCAATTTCAGAACCGTTCAACACCATATCATACGCACGCGAGATGCACGCGCCGGGATTGGCTTCAATTGCGCTGATGTCGGTGACATTGGGCGCGGTGAACGGATGATGTAAAGACACCCAACGTTTATCTTTTTCGTCCCATTCAAACATGGGGAAATCGACCACCCACAAGGGTTTCCAGCCCGTTTCCATCAAGCCTAAATCGTCACTGACTTTTAAGCGCAACGCGCCCAAGGCATCATTCACAATCTTGGCTTTGTCCGCGCCGAAGAAGACGACATCGCCTGTTTCTGCATGTACGCGATCTAAAATTGCGGCAATTACGTCATCGGGTAAGAATTTCAGAATCGGCGATTGCAAGCCGTCACGTCCCGCGCTGCGGTCATTGACTTTGATATACGCCAAGCCTTTCGCCCCATAAATTGCGACAAATAAAGCGTAATCATCTAATTGTTTACGCGATAATTCACTGCCTTTGGGAACGCGCATCGCGGCAACACGGCTGTTTGCGTCATTGGCGGCGGCGTTGAAAACTTTAAATTCTACGTCTTTGACTAAATCACTGATTTCAGTAATTTCTAAAGACGTGCGTAAATCAGGCTTGTCTGAACCGTAACGATTCATCGCTTCCGCATAAGTCATGCTGGGGAAGGGATTGGGCAGCGTTACGTCGAGAACGTCTTTAAACAAGCCGCGAATCATGGTTTCCATCAAATCGCGAATGATAAATTCATCGACAAAAGACAGTTCTATATCTAATTGAGTAAATTCTGGCTGACGGTCTGCCCGCAAATCTTCATCACGGAAACAGCGCACAATTTGATAATACCGATCCATGCCCGCCATCATCAGTAATTGTTTGAATAATTGGGGCGACTGGGGCAAGGCAAAGAATTCGCCTTCATGGGTACGGCTGGGCACTAAATAATCGCGTGCGCCTTCGGGTGTGGCTTTGGTCAACATCGGGGTTTCGATGTCGAGGAAGCCATTATCATCCATAAAGCGGCGAATGCTGCGCGTGACTTGAGCGCGTAATTTAAAGCGTTCTTGCATCATCGGGCGACGCAAGTCGATGTAACGATAACGCAGGCGCGTTTCTTCGTTAATGTCTATATCATCAATTTGGAAGGGCGGCGTTTCGGCAGTGTTTAAAATTTCTAAGTGTTTGCCTAAAACTTCAATCTTACCTGTGCCTAATTCTAAATTTTCCGTCCCCGCTGGACGATAACGCACGATGCCTTGTACACGTAACACGTATTCACCGCGCACCCGTTCTGCCACAGCAAAGGCATCTTGAGTGTCGGGATCGAAGACGACTTGTACAAGCCCTTCGCGATCACGTAAGTCGATAAAGATCACTCCACCATGATCGCGGCGGCGGTGCATCCAGCCGCATAAGGTGACGGACTGGTCAATAAAAGTTTCGTTAAGCTGTCCACAGTAGTGGCTACGCATGAATACCAATTCCTCATTTTACTTATTCAAAACAAGCATGTTAAAACTTGGTATCCTTGTGTGCAAGCCAAACTGTAAATTAATCTGTCACACAGGCTGAACACGTGCCTGTTGCACAGGGCGTGTCACTAGACTTTTTTGGCGGTTCGGCCTTCTTAGTTTTGAAATCGGTTTCATACCAACCTGAACCTTTTAAGCGAAAACCTGCGGCAGAAATTAATTTTTGTAACTCCTCTTTTCCACAAGCAGGACAAGTGGTTAAAGGCGCATCACTCATTTTTTGTAATTCTTCTAACTCGTGACCACATGCGCCACAAGCATATTCATAAATAGGCATAGATAATCCTCTCTTAATTAAGATTTAGGATGGGTAGATTCGAGCATGAAATGAAGGCATGATTCAAGAAAATCAAGGCTCACCACGCAGCGCATTTTATTATTTAATGGCGCGTGCGCGTAAACTCCACAATCATCGTGCTCACTTTCACTGCTGGGCGATATTGCATTTTAATATTTTGAGTGTAAGGGTAAATAATCCGCGCCACCGCTTGAGAACGCAGTTTCAAAGACTGGGGGGAAAGCGCGTTATTTTCGACAGGCTCAGTGCCCGATAAGATTTGTACGGTGTATTCAGGATTAACCGATAAGCGGGTTAAAGCTTC
>JBDLSS010000308.1:0-6167 GCA_039799345.1 Pseudomonadota bacterium | reverse complement strand
TTTCCAAATTGCTCATGTCAGTGGTGGTAATAATCTGTTTCACTTCAAGATACGATTCAGGATTGACGCTAAAACCGCGCAATCCCAACCCCAATAATAAACGCACATAGCGACTATCACTGGCCATTTCACCACACATGCTGATGGGTTTCGATAACTTATTCGCCCCATCAATACTGGTTTTAATCAAACGCAACACCGCAGGATGCAAAGGGTCATATAAATAATTCACCGAATCATCCACGCGATCAATCGCCAAAGTGTATTGAATTAAATCATTCGTCCCAATCGACAAGAAATCGATATACGGCGCGAATAAATCAGTACACAACGCCATTGCAGGCACTTCCACCATCGCACCAATGGGCATTTCAGGATCAAATTTTATCGATTTTTGACGGAATTCTTCACGAATTTCATTTAATAAATTATGAACTTGCACTAATTCTTGAACACCGCACACCATCGGCAACAGCATTCGCACTTTGCCCATTGCTGAAGCACGTAACACTGCCCGTAATTGCGGCTTAAATAATTTTAATTCACGCAAACACAAACGAATCGCCCGCAAACCCAAGGCAGGATTACTGCTTTGTGGACGTTCTTGCTTGCTGCCCATATCAAAACGTTTATCTGCCCCTAAATCTAAAGTCCGAATTGTCACCGTGCCGCCGCGCATGGCTTTAATTACCCGCAAATAGGCTTCTAAATGTTCTTCTTCGTCGGGTGGGTGCTGGCGGTTTAAAAATAAAAATTCGGTGCGGTATAAACCCACGCCCTCGCCACCCACACGGCGCACAGCAACCATATCTTCAGGGAATTCAATATTGGTGTGTAAACTGATCGGCGTGCCGTCTAAAGTCACCGTCGGAGCTTCTTTAATCTTGCTTAAACTGGCGCGATAACGTTTTTCTTCTTTTTGGCGGGTTTTGTAATAACGTAAAGTGCGTTCATCAGGGTCAACTAAGACTACGCCCTGAAAACCGTCCACAATTAACATATCATCTTGGCGAATATAGGGACGGGCGCGGCGTAAACCGACAATTGCAGGAATTGCCAAACTTCGCGCCAAAATGGCGGTGTGTGAAGTCGCGCCGCCATATTCCGTCGCAAATGCGAGCACGCCACGGTGCTGCATAAAAATCGTGTCGGCGGGACTTAAATCGTCCGCTAAAATAATCGAATTGGCGAGTTGTTCATCGGTGGGGTCGCTGGGCAAATCGGTGTAGCCGCGCAAAATGCGTTGCACTCGAATCACCACTTGCTCAACGTCATCCTTACGCGCCCGCAAGTACGGATCATCCATTTCTTCAAAGATTTTCACCACGCTGTCGCATTGCAGCTTCAACGCCCATTCTGCATTACATTGGCGTTCCCGAATCAATTGCACAGGGGCTTTACTCAATAAACTATCTTCAAGCATGAGCAAATGGGTTTCGATAAAGGCAGCCACATCTTGCGAAGTGTCTTTGGGAATTTGCGATTGAATACGTTGTAATTGTTCACGCGCCAGGTTCAATGCATTTTCAAAACGTTCCACTTCTGCATCGATGAGGTGAACGGCAAGATTATATTCGCTGACCTCAATTTGATCGCGGTCAACAATATAGACCTTGCCAATCGCAATGCCTTTGGACACCCCAATTCCATGCAGCGTAAAACTCACTCATCTTCTCCAAAGCGATTTGCAATTAATTTGGTTAATTCATCAAGGGCATCGACTTCATCCGTGCCTGAGACAGTTAATTCAATCTCAGTGCCTTTGCCTGCCGCCAACAACATCACCCCCATAATGCTTTTTCCATTGACTTCACGCTGTTGACGTTTGATCTGAATTTCACTATCGAAGGAGGAGGCAAGCCGCACTAATTTTGCCGCAGCCCGTGCGTGTAAGCCCAGTTTATTGACAATGGTAACGGTTTCTCTAAGCACGCTGGTTTTCTCAGTTATTGTTTAGAACGTTGTTGACATCTAACACGCCCTGACAGCCGCCTGACATGGCGCGACTCGCCAGTGTATCGAGGTCAGCGTTGGGGTAGTTCATGATTTTAATCAACATCGGAAAATTGACCCCTGCCACCACCCGCACCCGATAATTATTAATTAAACTGCTGGCGATATTACAGGGCGTTGCGCCAAACAAATCGGTGAGCACTAACACGCCCTGACCTTGGTTCAGGGTGAGGTAGAGATTTTCAACATGATAACAGAAGGATAAGGGATCGCTGTCCAAACGAATCGGTAATACTTTCACAGGTAAAGGCAGACTGTTACCAAGCATCTTTTGTAAACTGTCTACAAGGCTGGTGCCAATATCATCATGGGTAATCAGCAATACGCCTACGCTCATAGCAGCTCTCGATGACGGACTAAAACCCCGTCATAACTTTGACGAAAATAGCTTGCCAATTGCTCTGCCATATACACGGAACGGTGTTGTCCGCCAGTACACCCTAAGGCAAGGGTTAAATAACTTCGGTTATCTGCCACAAATTGCGGAATCCAAGTATCCAAAAATTGGATGAGATTACTCTGCATTTGTTGGACTTTGGGTTGCGTCATTAAAAAATTCTGTACCGCAGGGTCACAACCTGTGAGGCTACGCAGTTCTAATTCCCAATGCGGATTGGGCAAGCAGCGCAGATCAAACACAAAATCGGCATCGCTGGGTACGCCATATTTAAAACCGAAAGACTGAAATAATAAGGAAATCTGTTGCCGTACTTGCAAATTGAGCCGCAGGCGAATCATATCGCGCAACTGATGGACGTGCATCTGACTGGTGTCAATGCGTACATGCGCGCGAGTCGCTAAGGAAGCGAGCAAAGTACGTTCATGCCGAATTGCCTCGGCGAGCGGTAAATTGGCAGAAGTGAGCGGATGTTTACGGCGAGTTTCACTGAACCGCTTAATTAACACCGCATCATCAGCTTCTAAAAATAACACTTCATAGTGAATATGCGTATCGCTCAGGCGTTGCAATAACGCGGGCATATCATGTAATGCCGTAGTGCGGGCATCCACACCAATGGCAACCCATTGGTGCATGATCCCTAATTTATCCGCTTGCTCGGCAAAGGCGGGCAACAAGCCGACGGGTAAATTATCAATACAGTACGCTCCCATGTCTTCCAAACTATGCAAAGCGATAGTTTTTCCAGCACCTGATAAACCACTGACAATAATCAGTTTCATGGGAGCTTGTTTCAGCACGTTAATAAAAAGGGTTTAGTAACGGTAGTGTTCAGGTTTATAAGGCCCTGAAACAGGTACGTTAATATATGTTGCTTGCTTGTCAGTCAAAGTCGTCAGATTTGCCCCAATGCGTCCGAGGTGCATCCGTGCCACTTTTTCATCCAAGTGTTTAGGCAATACATACACTTTGTTTTCGTATTGTTGGTAATTGTGCCACAATTCGATCTGCGCTAACACTTGGTTGGTGAAAGAATTTGACATCACAAAGCTGGGGTGACCCGTGCCACAACCCAAGTTTACTAAACGTCCTTCTGCCAACACGATCAAACGCTTGCCATCGGGGAATAACACATGATCGACTTGGGGTTTGATATTTTCCCAAGGATATTGGCGTAAGCTTGCAATATCAATTTCAGAATCGAAGTGACCAATGTTACACACAATCGCTTGATTGCGCATTTGGCGCATATGATCGTGAGTAATCACATTAATATTACCTGTGGTGGTCACGAAAATATCGCCTTGTGCCGCAGCGGTGTCCATCGTCACAATCCGATAACCTTCCATCGCCGCTTGTAAGGCACAGATCGGATCAATTTCAGTGACCCATACCGTTGCGCCCAAACCACGGAATGCTTGCGCACAGCCTTTGCCCACGTCACCATAACCTAAAACTACGCAAATCTTGCCTGCAATCATCACATCTGTCGCACGTTTGATGCCGTCGACTAAAGATTCGCGGCAACCGTATAAATTATCAAATTTAGACTTGGTCACGGAATCATTAACGTTGAAAGCGGGCACTTTTAACTTGCCTTCGCGCATCATTTCATACAAACGGTGTACGCCTGTGGTGGTTTCTTCAGAAATCCCGCGCACGTTTTTCAATAATTCTGGATATTTTTCATGCAGGATTTGGGTTAAATCGCCGCCGTCGTCCAAAATCATGTTAGGCAACCAACCGCCTGGTCCGAAAATGGTTTGCTCGATACACCACCAGAATTCTTCTTCAGTTTCGCCCTTCCATGCAAACACAGGAATCCCTTTGTCAGCCATCGCAGAGGCGGCATGATCTTGGGTCGAGAAAATATTGCAAGAAGACCAGCGCACTTCTGCACCCAAATCGACTAAAGTTTCCATCAACACGGCGGTTTGAATGGTCATGTGCAAACAGCCCGCAATGCGTGCGCCTGCCAAAGGTTTTTGACCTGCATATTCAGTACGTAACTGCATCAAACCAGGCATTTCAGTTTCAGCAATGGCGATTTCTTTGTGTCCCCAAGCAGCAAGGCTAATATCGGCGACTTTGTAATCAGGGTGAAGGTTTACAACGGGTTGACTGCTCATGCTTATTCCTTGATAAAAAACGATTAAATGCCAGCGGCGATGCGTAAAGCTTCTGCTTTATCGGTACGTTCCCATGTTAAGTCTAGGTCTTCGCGCCCGAAATGTCCGTAGGCGGCGGTGGGTTCGTAAATGGGACGTTTCAAATCTAACATTTTGATTAAACCACGGGGACGTAAGTCAAAATGTTCACGCACTAATTGCGTTAAACGCGTTTCAGAAATCGCGCCTGTGCCAAAAGTTTCCACACGGATCGACGTGGGTTCTGCAACCCCGATGGCGTAGGATACTTGAATTTCACAGCGTTGTGCTAAACCTGCGGCAACGATATTTTTTGCGACGTAACGGCAAGCGTAGGCAGCAGAACGATCCACTTTAGAGGGGTCTTTGCCAGAGAATGCACCGCCACCGTGACGCGCCATGCCGCCGTAAGTATCGACGATAATCTTGCGACCCGTCAAACCGCAGTCGCCCACAGGGCCGCCAATCACAAAACGTCCCGTTGGGTTGATATAAATCCGCGTATTTTTATCAATCCACGCACTGGGCAGAACGTGATTAATAATCACTTCCATCACGCCTTCGTGCAGGGTTTTATTATCCACTTCAGGCGAATGCTGGGTAGAAAGCACCACCGCATCAATCCCGACAGGTTTGCCGTCTTCATAGCGGAAAGTGACTTGGCTTTTGGCATCGGGACGCAACCACGGCAACATCCCATCTTTACGCACTTCAGCTTGACGACGCACTAAACGGTGCGCGTAAGTAATCGGGGCGGGCATTAACACATCGGTTTCATTGGTGGCATAGCCGAACATTAAACCTTGGTCGCCTGCGCCTTGTTCATGATCTTCAGTTTCGTTGACCCCGACAGCAATATCAACCGATTGCTTGCCGATGGCAGATAATACCGCGCAAGAGGCATAATCAAAGCCCATATCAGAGCTGTTATAACCAATCTTTTTGACGGTTTCACGCACCACGCTTTCCACGTCAATGCTACCACTGGAGGTAATTTCACCCGCAACCACCACCATACCTGTTTTAATTAAAGTTTCACAGGCAACGCGGGCATTGAGGTCTTGAACCAGAAACGCATCTAAAATCGCGTCTGAAATTTGGTCAGCAACTTTATCAGGATGTCCTTCAGAAACCGATTCTGAAGTGAATAAGGAGATTTCAGACATAATACTCTCTTTTAATATAGGGTTAAGTTAAAGCGAGAAATATAGACATTGTAGCGAATCGTGCAACAACTTTCATTGTTATCCCTGTTGCCTGACTCCTTAGCATAGGAGATGTCAGGCTCGTGTGGGCAGCGGCTTCAAGGCATCTGTATGATTTAAAACATCTCTCTTTGAGAAAATGGAACAGCGGATAGCCGCCATAATCCCATATTTAGGGGCGTGATAGTATCGAGAAAGCATCGTAAAATCAATCATTCAGCGTAAAATCATTTGGAATATGGAATGAATAAGTTACAATGAATCCCAACGACTTAGCATTTCTCAATATTGGTTTATTTAGGATAACTTTATGAAAATTGATCGTCTCAGCGTTCAAAATGTTCTGGCGAAAGCGGATCAAATTTATACGGAACTACAAGTTTCTCAGGCTCTTGACACGAT
>JBDLSS010000307.1:0-8051 GCA_039799345.1 Pseudomonadota bacterium | reverse complement strand
GCATTTTGATGGGGATTTTCGCCATAACGCATATTTTGCGCTTTGTGGAATTGTAAAGACAAAGTTGGGGGAAATGTGGGTTCGTTGATTTTGCCCAAATAATTGGCAATTGCGCCGTCATAAGCGGCGGTGTGGGCAAAGACTTTGCGGGCTAAAATTTGGCGGGTGCTTTGGCTAACACTGCCTTGATTTTGCTGCATTTCTGCCAACACTTTGGCGTAATCTTGGGCATCGACAATCACCGTGACCGAGGCATTATTTTTTGCCGCAGAACGCAACATTGCAGGGCCGCCAATATCGATATTTTCAATCGCGGTGGCTAAATCGCAATCAGGTTTCGCAATGGTTTGTTCAAAGGGATATAAATTAACCACTAATAAATCAATAGGTTTAATTCCATGCGCTTGCATTACAGTTTCATCAGTGCCGCGACGACCCAATAAACCGCCATGAATTTTGGGATGTAAGGTTTTGACGCGCCCGTCCATCATTTCAGGAAAACCCGTGTGATCGGAAACTTCAATCACGGGAATTTGGCTATCGGCTAACAGCTTCGCCGTGCCACCTGTGGAAAGAATTTCGATTCCTTGTGCTGCCAAAGCGCGAGCGAACTCAATTACGCCCGTTTTATCAGACACACTAATCAGTGCACGTTGAATTTTTGCCATGCCAAACCTCTTGTCAAACTGTCGTAAGTTATTAGAAATAATTAACACAGGAAAGCATTGCTACTCACCTGTTCAAATGTTTTAAGCGTGTATTTTACACTAGGATTTTTTGTAGCGACTATTTTTTGAAAAAATGAGGTAATAAGGTCTGTGTGCATTACAGCGGCTTTTTAACCAATGGTAAAAAGTTTGACAGTTCAGTGGATCGCAATGAACCTATTTGAATTCATTTTAGGCATTGGTCAAGTCATTGCAGGTTGGGATCAAGGCGTCGCACAAATGAAAATCGGTGACAAAATCGAATTAACCATTCCCCCAGAACTGGGTTATGGTGCACGCGGTGCGGGGGATGTGATTCCTCCGAATGCCACGTTAATTTTTGAAGTTGAATTATTAAGCTTCAAATAAGCTGTTTAGCGCGTTATTCAAAAGTCGCCCATAATTTTTTTGCAGAAAATCTCATACGTTCTGTTTGAATTTGTTCATCAAATTAAAATTTTAGGCAGTGATAAATAGCTAAGGATTTTAGCCCACTTCCCGTTTGAATTAGGATTTAGTAGAAAGCCGGTTTTATGTATGAGTGAAAGTTGTGGTGGTGTGAAAAAACAGGCGTTAGCTTGTTTGCAAAATAAAGTGCTAACACCTGTGAGATTTAGGGCTTGCGAATAGGCACGCTATAACTGTATTTTTCAATAATATTACTAGCTTGTGGCATTTTTAAAAACTCGATAAATGCCCGTGCCCCCACTTTATTTTCAGCAAACTTTAATAAAACCGCTTGTTGTTCAATGGGTGAATACAACTTTTGCGGCACAATCCACACAGAACCCTCAATTTTTTTACTGGGATTCAATAAAGATAATGCAGTAAATCCTAATTCAGCTTTGCCTTCTGCAATCATATCGCGAGCTGCCACCACCGTGGGTGCAAAAATTGCCTTGGTTTCCAATGCGGTCCAAAGCCCCATATCTTCTAAAATTCTTTTTGCGGCAATGCCGTAAGCGGTTTCATTTACATTAGGAAAAATAATATGTTCAAATTTTTCCGTGTGTAAAACCTCTCCTTTTTTATCAATTAGATTGTCATTTTTGCTCCATAAAGCAAGTTTCCCAATGGCATAAGTAAAGCGTGAGTTTTTTGCGACAAAGCCCTCAATATCCAGTTCTTGTGCAATTTTTAAATCACCCAGCAAAACTATATCTAAGTCTTGCGTTTCCTTCGCTGTTTTTGCCAATTTTCCTGAAGAACTGGAAACCAACTTTACTGTGTGTTGGGTATTTTTTTCGAATAAATGCGCAATTTCTTCGGCAGTTGTCATGAAATTAGTCACACAACCTACACGCACCTCATCTGCTTGCGCAAGATTCGATAATAAACTCAGTAGTAATAGTATTTTTATATACAACATATTCTCCTTGGTGAAAAAACTAAGTTTTATGATGTTCCCTCTTACCCAAACTTTGCTTGAAGATTTGGAAAATCTCACGTATTTTCAATCGATAATACACTCAGCATTTTTTCATTTCTAAATCCGTGGGCAATATAACTGTACTGTCTTGTCAAGCGGAGTTTGACGTGCAGGCATTCCCAAACAGAGTGTGGAACGAGAAAATATTGACGTGTCATGCCTGAGTTATAAGAGGAATTAGCTTTAGACTGTATGAAATTATAGACTACAGTCTAATCAATAAATTCAATTTAAAAAAATGTTTATCATACAAGTAACCGAAATCATGACGCTTTGTGCTTGCAGTGTCCATAAACGCGTTTTTGAATAGATAATTACGTAATGCTGCGAGCAAGGGTTGTTTTACGATATAAAATGTGACTAATTCCCCAGTCTCTTTAACAACAATCATTCCACCATCAGCATCATATAAACGATTCCATTCGACAGTCGGAATCATGCCCAGTGCGGTGGCTAATAAAAAATCCTCAATTTTCGCTTGATATAAACCTGCACAATCAAATTGCAATGGATTTTTTTGTTCTAAAATATTAACTAATTCACTTAATTGCTTACAACCGCGTTCCCCACCATAATATTCAAGTAATAAATGCGCCAAAATTTCAGGAAACTGAGAATCTATCAGTCTCAAATTATGATTGTAGGTTGGGTTATCACACTTCAAAAAACGAGGGGTGAAATTTAACTCTTTAAGTTTACGTACCAATTTTTTAGTTTTTAGTCCATTTAAGACATGAAGACTTTCATCTGCTACTTGGAAAATAAAATTAGTGGCTTGACTGGCATTTAATAATGAAGAGTTTGCCGCGAAATTACTTTTTATACTGAAACCATGTTCTATAGCCTTCTTTGAAAAGTCGTCCAATACTGCGACACTAATATCTCTTTTAGAACGGTTTTTCGCTTTTAATTTCGGATTGTGAATAAGCTCCAAAAAATTACTTAGCTCATTAATAATAAATGTCTTTTTTTGCTTGGTGATTAGTTTTTCAAATAAAATATGAGCGTGAAATTCCAATAATTCACAAGAAACTTCATTAATACCTTGTGCGCTTTCAATAAGGATCGTGTTATTAGGCGTGACGCTATATCGCAACGGTTCAGAATCTAAGGTTTCATGGGCAAGATATTGAATGTTGAGGCAGAGCGCACACTGATTGATTCTGCGTCGTCATGTATTTAATCATGGCAGCAGCAACATGTTGAACTGCATCGACTGCGACGCTATTACCTAATTGTTTCATTGCCTGTGTTGCTGATACGGGAAATTCAAAATCATCTGGAAATCCCATCATTTTCTTGCCTTCAGTCACAGTTATTTTTCTGACTGCACCATCCACCCAATAAGAATCCCAATTACGTCTATCTGTGATTGGTGAAGATTTTCCACCCACGCGTAAAGTGAAACCAATATTTTTGGGACATTCTCCCCCAAAAACATCAGACATCGTCATTTTGAGCGGGATAGGGGATGGGAATTTAAAAGTGTAAGGATAACTGTCTTCTTGTCTAAACCCAATGATAAAAATGCGCGGGCGATGTTGGGGTAAACCATAATCAGAAGCTTTCACTATTTTATAAGAAATAGCGTAATTAAGTTCTTTTTCTAAAATAGATTTAATGATAGAAAATGTTTTTCCATCGTCATGATTTTGTAAATGTCTAACGTTTTCTAAAAAGAATGCTCTTGGTCTTTTCGTGGCAATAATGTCACGCAAAATGAAAAACATATTACCCCGTGCTTGATGCTCTTCTTCAAAACCTCTTTTATATCCTGCCTGACTAAATGGCTGACAAGGAAAACCCGCACATAAAATATCGTGATTGGGAATTTCCTCCGGAATAACATTCAAAATATCATCGTTATATAGATTATTTTTAAATAAATTGGGTGATATTTTTTTAAAGTTTTGGATATAGGTTAATCTTGCATATTTATCAATTTCTGAGGCGAAAATACACTCACAATCATTGTGATGAAATGCTAAATGAAATCCTCCAATACCTGCAAATAAATCAATAAATTTGTACATAAAACTATCCTCGATAATTCATAATTGCCGTGGCATCCTACACGTTCTCAATAAGAAAATACAATCAAGAATATCCAATTAATGACTCCTAGCTGGTCGGGGTTTGTAACCCCGACTGGAACGTTTGAGAACGTCAGAATAAGCTGAAACATTACGGTGCAGGTTGCAAACCTGCACCAGCAAGACTCAAAATGTTCACTCTTGTCTGAACCACAATTCTCATAATTTACACAATTACCGTAATTATAAACATTAAAAATTATCGTATTTAATTGTGTCAATTAAGGTAATTGCGTGAATTATGGTTCAGACAACACCCACTCAACGCTTATTCTTCAATCCCAACTGCCCCGCCCAATCTCGTGCAAATTGCCACGCACTGCGCCCACTACGCGAGCCACGCATCAACGCCCATTGCAAGGCAGCCGTCCGAGTTTTTGGGCGATTCAGTTTTTCAACGCCCAATTCCCGCAACCAATAAAACACGATGTCTAAATATTCATCTTGGTTAAACGGATAAAACGACAGCCACAAGCCAAAGCGTTCCGATAGCGAAATTTTTTCTTCCACCGAATCGCCTTGATGAATTTCCCCATCGACATTTTTCGCCTCCAAATTATCGCCCAAATATTCAGGCAACAAGTGGCGGCGGTTAGAAGTCGCATAAATCAACACATTTTCAGGCGACGCGCTGACCGAGCCATCAAGCACGCTTTTCAACGCCTTATAACTCGCGTCCTCTTTTTCAAAAGACAAATCATCGCAAAACAGAATAAAGCGTTCAGGACGTTGGTATAAACTTTCGACAATTTCAGGTAAATCAATCAAATCATGCGGCTCGACTTCAATCAAGCGCAAGCCTTTGAGTGCATAACTGTTTAATAAGGCTTTGATAACGGAAGATTTTCCCGTGCCCCGTGAACCCCATAACAACACATTATTGGCAGGCAAGCCTTTTAAAAACTGCTGAGTATTGCGATCAATTAACGCTTTTTGGGCATCAATCCCTTGTAAATCCGCAAGCTGAATTTTGTGCGGATGAATCACGGGGTGAAATCCTGATTTATGCCAACGCGCCGCAATCACCGAACTCCAATCAGGCATCACCGCAGGTGCAGGTAAACGGCTTTCTAAACGCCCTAATAAACTCTCAGCACGGCTGAGTAAATGTGCAAATTCGTTATTCATCATAATTCGCCATTAGAAGAGATAAAGCCCATATTTTCCGCTGTTGTTAAAACAAAGCAAGATGTATGTTTACTCACAAGCGGGCTGAAAATGTCTGTAAGCTTTGCGACAAATGACAAGTATTCCAATAGATTATATTTATAAATCATAAAGATAAAAGCAGGCACGCTCTTTGCTCTATAGAAAAGCAACTCTTTCTCGTCCGTTCCCAATCTCAGAGGAATATTGCCATGATGGAATTGCCAGTCATAGGACAAAGTGTCGCCGCCCCTGCGAAAGGGGGCTGTGCTTCCAGCTCATGCGGAAGCAGTGACGACCAACTTTCGCATTTGCCCGAAAGCATTCGCGAAAAAGTCCACAATCATCCGTGTTACTCCGAAGAAGCGCATCACTATTATGCGCGGATGCACGTTGCCGTTGCACCCGCTTGTAATATTCAATGCCATTATTGCAACCGTAAATATGATTGTGCTAACGAATCACGCCCCGGCGTTGTTTCCGAATTATTAACGCCTGACCAAGCGATCAAGAAAACGCTGGCAGTCGCCGCCACGATTCCGCAAATGACGGTGTTAGGCATCGCAGGACCTGGCGATCCCTTAGCAAACCCCGACCGTACCTTTAAGACCTTTGAAGAATTATCCCGCACTGCACCTGATATTAAATTGTGCGTGTCTACCAATGGCTTAATGTTACCCGAATATGTTGACGAAGTTGCTAAACACAATATTGACCACGTCACCATCACCATTAACTGTGTCGACCCTGAAGTCGGTGCGAAAATTTATCCTTGGATTTTCTGGAAAAATAAACGCATCAAAGGCATTAAAGGCGCGGCAATCCTGATTGAACAGCAACAAAAAGGCTTAGAAATGCTGGTTGCACGCGGCATTCTGGTCAAAGTCAATTCAGTGATGATTCCTGGTGTGAATGACGAGCATTTGAAAGAAGTTAGCAAGGTTGTCAAAGCGAAAGGCGCATTTTTACACAACGTGATGCCTTTGATTGCTGAAGCCGAACATGGCACTTTCTACGGCATTATGGGACAACGTGGCCCAACTTCCGCAGAATTACGTTCTTTACAAGACGCTTGCGAAGGCGACATGAACATGATGCGTCATTGCCGTCAATGTCGTGCAGACGCAGTGGGCTTGTTGGGTGAAGATCGTGGTGATGAATTTAGCTTAGACAAGATTGAAGCGATGAATATCGATTACGCCTCCGCGATGGAATACCGCGCACAGGTGCACGCTGAAATCGAAGCGAAATTACAAGCCAAGCAAGAACAAAAAGCGCAATTTGTGCCTTTATCTTCCTTGCATCCCCAACGTAAATATCGCTCAGTCTTAATGGCAGTGGCAACCCAAGGTAGCGGTGTGATTAACCAACACTTTGGACATGCGAAAGAATTTTTGATTTACGAAGCCTCTAGTGACGACGTGCGCTTTGTCGGACACAGCAAGACTGAATTGTATTGCTCAGGTGGCGACAGTTGTGGTGATGAAGAAACCACGCTGCAAAAAATCATCCGCGCTTTAGAAGGCTGTGAAGTGGTGCTCTGTTCCAAAATTGGTTATGAACCTTGGGGCGCATTAGAAGCCGCAGGTATTCAGCCCAATGGCGAGCACGCGATGGAACCCATCGAAGAAGCGGTGATGGCGGTTTATCAAGAAATGATTACTGCTGGTAAATTGGATGAAACTGAAGATGTGGCATACGCTCACGCTTCGTAAGTAAAATGTGATATTCAGGACTGGCAGTCCTCAAAGGGCTGCCAGTCCTTGAAACGAGAGTCTCACTCAGTCTTAACGAACAGAATTTTTTAACTGTATTAATCCCAATAAATATCAGGGTAAGGGGTCACTCAAATGGCGTTACAAATTATCAGTGCCTGTGTGAATTGTTGGGCGTGTGCACCTTTGTGCCCCAGTCAGGCGATTTATGAAGCGAGTCCGCATTTTTTGATTGACCCCAAAAAATGCACCGAGTGTGACGGTGATTTCACCGAAACCCAATGCGCGAGTATTTGCCCGATTGAAGGCGCAATTTTGAACAGCCAAGGCATGGAAGTGAATCCAGCGGGTTCATTAACAGGTATTCCGCCTGAAAAATGGCAAAGCGTCATGGCTGAAATTCGTGCACGGTAAGTTTTGAACACGAATGACCACAGGATAACGCACCATGACAGATGTGATTTTTTATGAAAAAGTCGGCTGCGGTAACAATACTAAGCAAAAAGCTTGGTTGCGTGCCGCAGGACATAATGTCATCGCGAAGGATTTGCTGACAGAGCCATGGACAAAGGAAAGTTTACAACCCTATTTAGCGGGACTTGCGGTCGCCGATTGGTTTAATCGTGCCGCTCCCAAAGTGAAAAATGGTGAAATTATTCCCGAACAACTTTCAGCAGAGCAGGCTTTAGCTTTGTTGCTTGCAGAACCCTTGTTGATTCGTCGTCCACTGATGCAGGTGACTGACGAATATCGTATGGGTTTTGATGCGGAAACGGTTAGCGCGTGGTTAGATGTGGCAGGACTGCCTCAGGGCGAAAATTTGGAAGCCTGCCCGCGCACGCAACATCCTTGCGCAATGCCCGAGTCTGCCTCATGAATAAGTTCACCAGTATTGAAGCGGTGAATGTGACCGAGCGCGTGCATTGGATTGGCGCACTCGACCCCACCTTGCGCACGTTTG